>CAIWHS010000332.1 GCA_903912515.1 uncultured Planctomycetaceae bacterium | reverse complement strand
ATTTGGATGGCGCCTATGCCTGTGACCCAGACCTTGTTGGCGGCTTCGTCGATATTCACTTCCGGGCCGACGATGAGTTTTCTATCCATACGCAACTGGGCGAGATCGCCCGTGACGGTGAGGAGATTGCCATCGGGTGAGCCTGTGAGCTGCAGGGTTTCGCCACGGATATCAAGGCCTTTGTCTTCTGGCTTGGCGGGTTCTTGACGGACTTGGACAGTGCCCTCGCAACGGAGGCGGTCGAGCCTGTCGCGATTGTCCATGCGGAAAATCCAGGCCTCTATTGAACGGGCAGTCAAATCGAGTGGGCGCGCTTGCGCCTTGGGGTCTTTGTTGTTGGTCAAACCGAGGCCAAATCCACCGGTGGCCGTGTTTGCAGGTGATGCGGGTGGTTGGCCGGCGGGATTGTTGGGAGCATTGACCACGACTGGCGCGCCGGGAGCGGGCATGGCTGGCAAAACTTTTTGCGGGGCTGTGGGTGCTGAGGTGACGACATCTTTGAACCAGACCATGAGGCGGTGGGAGTCGTGCACGACGATGTCTTTGCTGCGCAGGTAGACTTTGCCCAATGCTTCGACACGCTCGGGCTTGTTTGTTTTTTTGCTGGGCATGGAGCTGACACCCAAAGCACCTGGCAGGTTGCCTGGGTTATTTTTGGGCTCTGGAGTTTGATTGGCGCCTAGGCCGTTTCTGGCGGGTAGCCAAACTTTGAGGGTATCGGCATTGAGGATTTGATCGTTTTGTTCATCGGTGAAAGTTGCCTGACCGTTGAGGGTCATTCTTTCGCTGGAACCATCGCGTTCGCTGACGAGTGTGTCTCTCCACGAGGCCCTTGAGGGCTTGCGGGCGGGGTCTTTCTCTTTGAGGAGTATTTGGCCTGGGCCTTGAGCCACCAGTCGCTTGAGACCACGACCGCTTGATTCACCTGGTTTGTGCTGGTCGATCTCGAGCCTTTTTGCCTTGAGGATGCCGCCATCGAGCATGGCACTCATGCCGTCTTTGCCGGAGAGGGTGGTGCGATGGAGTTTGGCTTCAAACAGTAGGTCGTCGCCGTGCGCTTCGAGGCGTTCGGCATCTGAGAGAAGGATGACTTCTTTGCCTGTGGCGTGGGCGGAGTCTATTTCGGTTCCGCCACCACCGGTTCGTAGGGGGAGCGGATTGGCACTGGCAACTGGAGCAGGCTGGCTGGAAGAGTCTGGGGGAGTGCCGGCTGGGGAAGTGGGGCTGGTGGTTACGGGTGGCATGGCAGCCACGGTGCCTTTGGAAGACTCTTTTCGGCGCAGAATCAGCTCGAGGCGCTCGCACATGAGTTGATCTGTTGCACCGCGGCCCTCGTGGTGCCGGGTAACAAAAATATCGGCTGGGGTGGTTGGACCACCGGGCTGCGGCTCTGGCAGTGAAAAGACCGCGAGATTGCCCTCTTTTTCGGAGCGGAAAAAGTATTCAAAGGAGCCCGGGGTTTTGATTCGGATGTAGGCCTGCTGCTCTGGAGCAGGTTTAGCTGTAGCAGACGCCGCGGTTGGTTTTTGCTGATTTTGGCTTTGACCCAAGAAGCCGGAATCTTCGCGCACATGGAGGTGCATGTCGACCGCTTCGACCAGTTTGACCCGCTTGACGCCTGCTACGGCATCTCCCTTTGGTTTTTTTGGCTGGCCGGGTTGAGGCGGCTGGTTCATCTCGCTCGCCAGTTCAATCTCGAGGCCCCTGCCACGGACATCGATAGGCTTGGGTTTGCTTTGGTTGTCGAGCAGGTGGACGCTGTCGGTTGTCCAGATGAGTTTGCGGGCATCGGCGTAATGGAGTGGGCCGGTGGGGATGAAGACGCTGAGATCATCATCGCGGCCCTGAGTGCGGCGGTTGTTTGTGACCTCGATACTGCCGCTTATTTCGGCGGCAACGATTTTGCGGTTACCGATATCGGAGAGCTGAGCGACGGGCCTATCGAATTTAATGTAAGCTACTTGCCCGCGGATGGTAGAAATCTCGGTGAGACGGGGATTGGATTTGTCGGAGCTGAAGATGGCAACTGACATGGGCTTGAGACTGACCCGACCATCGGGCTCAGGCTGGAACTGGTCGGCGGCGAAGACCATTTTTTTGCTGCCGATTTCGATTTTGATCTGACGACTGACCTCAGGACAATCTGGGCCGAAGGCCAATTGCAGCTTGGAGACCACGCGTGAAGCCGGGCGGGCGGGGAGTGGGGGCAGATGCTCGCGCGAATGGGGCATGAGCCCCTTGGGCAGGGGCGGCAAGCCATCGATGCTTCCCAGCACAAAGCCGTAACCCAGGTAGAACCCCAGAATGAGGGTCCAGCCCAGGCAGAGCAACAGAATTCGTCGCGGAGTCCACACGGCTAAAACTATCTCCCTGCTAGCGACCTATAATAGAGCAATTGAACCGGTTCAATTGTTTGGCCAAATGCCCTGGCAGCGCATAACCAACTCGAGCAATTCTCTTGCTGCCCCCTCGCCACCACCTTTTCGAAGGACCAGGTGGGCCTTGCGACGGGCCTGACTTGAAGCATCTGCCGGAGCGGCACCCAAGCCGCAACGTTGAAAAAGTGGCAGGTCTGGCTCATCGTCACCCAACACTGCCACCTGTTCGGGAGCGCAAGCGGCCGAGTACAAGAGTCCATCCCATGCGGCAGCCTTGTCTTTGGCCCCTTGAATGACCCATGCGGCACCCAATTCCTTGCCGCGTTTTTCGACAAGATCGCTGGAACGGCCAGTAAGCACCGCTAGTGAGCGACCGGCGGTTGTCCATTCTTTGAGGGCCCAGCCATCGCGGACATGGAACCTTTTGTGTTCTTGTCCGTTGACCCCGTAGATGATGCCTCCGGCCGTGAGGCTACCATCGACATCGACCACCAAGAGGCGGAT
>CAIWHS010000331.1 GCA_903912515.1 uncultured Planctomycetaceae bacterium | reverse complement strand
GCTCCCAAGCTAAATACCTGTTGCAACCCACGATTTGGAATCATGGCGCCATCGTTGGTAGCAAAGGGATAGTTGGAGGTAAATTGACTTTTATAAAGTGCGGGAAGGAGCAAAAATTTGCCTCGCTTCCCAAGACGTTGGTGGTAACTGGAAGAGTCCAGATTAACCAAGCCCCCATCCAGATCAAAGCCATGAGCAAGCCCAAAAGCGGCCGTGGGAATCAACGGGCGAATCATAAATGAGGACGCCGAATCCACCTTGCCGGTCAACTGTAATCTTCGCAGGTAGTCTTCCAAGGAAGGGGCACCCACAGCAATACTTTGAGCCTTAGTACTCTGACTGAATGATAGCATTCCAAACAGTCCAATCGCCGCTAGTAGTAGTCGTAGTTGCATCAGGAGTTAGTTTGAATGGCTAAAATGGAAATTTTGCCAATCGACCAGGACTCATCACACTTGGGCGAATAGCTATTGGTTTGCTTCAATTCATCCCGCATAAAAAACCGTACGGAGTCTACCTTGGAATGTTCAATGAGCTTCTCCACTCGGTAGCGGCTGGTGGTGGTTTGCCCTCCAAGGCACAAGCTTGGCAGGTTGGTTTCTATCGCCCCAGTTTTGGGGGTATTCTGCCGGAAAAATTCATTAGGGTAAGACTGGTACAAGCAATAAGAAGATTCACAAGGGCTGTTCGAAAAGGTAGTGCGAACGACATCCATGCTATCGATTCCCATAAACCAGTAATCTGGTCCAGAATAACCATCGTCCCAGTTGCCGTCCCAGCTGTCGTGAATAAAAATCTCAGCAGTCAACTTTAAATAGTTGTGCGCAGGCAAGTCGTAAAGCGTAACGGCTACTTCCTCATTGTGGTACCATCCTGCAATGGTATCGTTTCTCCAGACTAATAGACGCCCATTTTCAAAGTTGGCCAGATCCAATTTTGAAAAGTTGTTGTTGTAGATTTGAACTTGGTTTTCAACAGATTCTACGCAGGAGCTCAATCCGAAGAACAACAATAAAGCAAAAAGATGAAGGCTACGCAGCAACTTTCCCATGGGGTAGGGGGTGATTAAAAATTTGATCAAACAAAGAAACAAAAAACGAGGCATTTCTTCCAATTTACGAAGGACATTCTCCCATTTCAATTGCTCCTATCCAAACTAGAAGTTGGCCGCAATTCATTTATCAAACCTGTCTCCACCTGGCTTTTTCAAAAAATAAGGGATAATCGGTTACTTTTACTGTTCCAACCCATTCCGCTATGCCTCTTTTTACGCTAGTGGCCGGTGCCCGGCCCAATTTCATGAAAATCGCTCCTCTGATTCATGCTTTGAAAAAAAAGCAGTGCGAGGGAGTTGCTGTGGAATTTCGACTCGTGCACACGGGACAGCATTACGACAAAAACATGTCTGGGGCCTTTTTTGAGCAGTTGAATATCCCCGCCCCGGATGCCAACTTGGGAGGAGGGGGAGGCACACAGGCGGAGCAAACGGCTGCGATCCTAGTAGCCTTTGAACAGGAATTGATGGCCCATCGACCAGACTTGGTACTGGTTGTGGGAGATGTGACGAGCACCCTTGCCTGCTCCATTGCAGCCAAAAAATTACAAATCGAGGTAGCACACGTGGAAGCGGGCATCCGCTCCGGTGACCTGAGCATGCCCGAAGAAATCAACCGCATGGTGACGGACTCGATCACGGATCACTTTTTTACCACCTCCGAAATCGCCAACACCAACTTGCGCGCTGCAGGCGTGCCGGAAGACAGAATTCACTTTGTAGGCAATACAATGATCGATACGCTACTCGCGCAGCAACCTCGCTTCACCAAGCCTCAAGGAAGCTCTTTTGACGAATTGGTTCCCAAAGAAT
>CAIWHS010000330.1 GCA_903912515.1 uncultured Planctomycetaceae bacterium | reverse complement strand
CGGGGTGCCCGGCAACCTTGGGCTTTGACAGGAGACCCTCATATGGATGCCAACGGCACCAACGCAGAACCGATGTATTACACCATTGAGGAGGCGGCAGACATCCTGCGCGCTTCCATAACCACTATTCGTCGGTACATGCGGGAAGGCCAACTCAAGGCGGTACAACCTGCGGGCAAGTGCGGGTTGATCCTCATTCCCGCCGAGGCGCTGAAACCCTACAACCTCGCACCGGTCTGGAACTGCACTGCGACGTCCACAACCACGACACCGGCACCCCACGGGACAAGCACTTCGTTGTTCGATCCTACTTGCCGGGTTCCTAAATGGGCCCTTGGCCTGCCACCTGTTCAGGAGGGCTGACCATGCCTGCCAAACGGACCAACCCGGAGGTGCAGTGCGAATTCTTCAAATGGATCCTGTTCAAACGGAAGGGGGTTTATTTCGCAGACGGGAGATCCAACAGAATCAAACTGGGCCGTTATACCCTGGGAAACCTGGACATGGAAGCAGCCCGAAGGGCCTTGTTCCATTTGGATCTCAAGATGGCTGTTTCCAAAGGAATGGCTGACCCTGACCGACTGAGAAGGAACCCGACAGAAGGTCTGACGCTGGATTCGGGATTCGAGATTTTCATGTCCTTCGGCAAGCGCCCGAAAGCCCTTGGAGGAACTACTGAATCGACAAAAAGTAACCAAAAGTCCCACTGGGGATTTTTCAAAAGATATGCCCAAACCACAGGAATCCAATTTTGGCATCAGGTGAACAAACTCAACCTTGCCAACTTTGCGACCTGGAGGAGCACCCCGGAAACGTGCCCACTCACCGTCTTTTTTAGCGTCGGATTAGTCAAGCAAGTTCTGGACTTCTTGATTCGTGAAAAGAAGGTTCCCGCCTCCTGCAAATTCGACCTGAATCTCAAAAAACCCAAATCCAACCCAGTGCACTGCTACACACAGGAGGAATACCGGGCAATCCTGGAAAGGTGCCACAAGGATAAGGGTCTATCCCAGCTCAAGTTGATTGCGACAGTCCTTGCCCACACGGGTATGAGAATTTCGGAGCTGTTCAAACTCAAATGGAGCGATATCGACTTTAATAACGATGTCATCCACATCGAGGACGAGCACGGCATTTCCCACAAGGTGGCTGACTCTCGTTCCACCAAGTCCAAAAAATCAAGGGAGGTACCTATCCATTCGGAAGTCCGACTAGCCTTGGAATCGATCAAGGGTCCCAAGACGGGTAGGGTTTTCAAAGGAAGGAATGGCGGACGGATATGCTATAAGTCTCTTAAGGCCAAGTTCGTGGATAGGGTGATCCAACCGTTGGCTGCAAGGTTTCCCGGCAGGCCCGGCAAGCCATCTTTTGCGGATGGTCGGTTTCACACCTTCCGACACTTCTTTTGCTCACGGTGCGCCCAAGAAGGGGTGCCCGAAGTTGTGGTACAGGGTTGGCTGGGCCACAGTTCGAGTGCGATCACCAGGCTCTATTACCACCAAAACCGGCAGGTTTCCGTGGATTGGATGAGCCGTGTGAATCTTGCAGGTTCGGGGGAAGGATCGACACCTTCCTGTACCGGCGGGAGTTTGGTTGGTGGGAGGACTTTGAAAGGGAGGAAAAACCAGGCGCCATCACGCGGCAAGGCTGGCTGATTGACCCACGATTGACCCACGACCGGTTTTCCGTAGGGTAGTCTTACTTAGAAAGCCTTGAAAACAAGTGGATTTTGAATAACTCTGGAAAATGCCCAATGATCATCCACATTGATGCCCGCAAGTTGACAGATGCCGCCGGACTGCATGCCTCTCTGTCTGAGGCGCTTGGTTTTCCGGCCACCTATGGCAAGAACCTCGATGCCCTGATCGACTGCCTGTCAGACCTCGACAACCCCTCGACCGGCATGACCAAGGTTCATGTGTTCCCCGGCCAGACCGCCCTGCTGGCAATTAGCCACCTGGACCAGACTGGCAAGAACGCCGCCAAGGTGAAGACTCAGGTGCAGGCCCTGAACGATGTGGTGGCCTTTGTGAATTTCCGCCGCCTAGAAAAGAAACAACCGCCACTGCTGGCGGTTGCGTATGACGCTAACTGAGGATGTTTGGCCCGCTCAGGCGGCGTGGCGGTTGCCGCTCAGGCCGTGGTGAGTGTCGGCAATGTTGATACCGCGACTCGATTCGCGGATGAAGCTGATCATCTCAACCACCACATCGACATCACCCAAGTCGGCCTCAAGCTGCATCAGCGCT
>CAIWHS010000329.1 GCA_903912515.1 uncultured Planctomycetaceae bacterium | reverse complement strand
TCCATAAAGTGGAAATATTATCAACAGACTTGCCAGCACACTTACCAACTGTGCTGACACTTGCATAGCGAGTGGCAAATCCTTTGCCAGGATTGGGCGCACCAAATGGCTCATTCCTAAGGTTGCAAAAGGAAAGCCCGGATGCTGTGTCGCTTTTGAAAGAACTTCTTTCCACGGTTCATTTTCCAACTGCCAGGCAATTCGAATGAAGTGAATACTGTCCCGAGCAGTAACCTCTGTTGTGACCAAATGCCACATTCTCAGAACACCGGCAAACAAAATGAGCGCCAGCAGCCAACGCCATTCACTCCTCAAGTTCAATGGCATGAGGACTCTCACCCTTCGGCCCCCTTCAACTTTTTGCCACTTGAGCAAAAGCCTCGTTTTAGCGTCTCTAAAAAACAAGACGAGAATGCTTTCGCATTCTCGTCAAATCCAATTCGTATCAATCAGCATCCGCTACAAATGTGGTTTAGCGATAAAACTTGGTGTAACCAAAATTATTCAGGTACATCCGACCAGGCAGTTGGGCCTGAGTTGGGAAGTTACTTCTACCAACTACTGTTTGGTTTTGAATCAGATTGGTTTTGGGAGTGAAGAAATAGTCCGCCAGCTTGCCCGAACTACCCCTTACATTCATGGGAGCCGCAATGGGGCCCTGATACGGGTTACCCAATGCATTTACCCCTTGGGCCAACGGCATAGGCTTGGGTTGGGTGTCAGACCCACCCATGATGTTGAAAATTTTTGCCACATCAACCAACCAATTGTTGTTTGATTGCGTTCGGGAAAGCAGCAGCGGTGTCCCATTCAAGGTTTGAGCCTGGCTTAAACCAGCAAAACACATGAGGAAACTGGTAACCGCTAGAAATCGTATGCAGGACCACATAAGCGCACCCCCGTCAGAAAAGTCAACGGCCCAATACCCCCCGAACCGTTGGCAACCCACATGGGTTATATCGGTCGGGCAGTCAAGAGAATCTTGAGGGATTTTTCCGATTATTCCTAATCCTTGTAGTTTTTGCAGGTTTATTGGTCTTCCCACACCCTTTTAAATCTTCGTATGGGCAGACTTGCACTTACCCCCCTTTTAAAGAAAGGGAGGAAGGCTCTAGACATTTACTCTTTAGAGGGAGCAACTCGGGATGGATTTGGAAGCGTTAATTCCATTGGGCACTGTAGGTGGCGGGTCAATCACCGAAGTGATTCAAGTTCAGGATTCCGAATCTGGGGCCCTTTACGCACTTAAAATAGGCAAAAGTAGTTCTGGTTTCCCTAGCGATTTTGCGAGGTTGTTTTTAACCCGTGAATCACGGGCCCACGCTATGGTTCGTAAATCCAAATGCCCTTTCTTCCAAAAACTTCTGCATGATGGAACCTCATCAAACCCGCAGCATTTGATCCTTGACTGGGTCGATGGAAAAACACTTAGGGGCGTGATGGACCAAAACGGACCATTGGACATTACAGAAGCCGTTGCCCTTTCCCGCCAAATAGCTCAAGCCCTAGCAGCATTGCACCAAACCGGTTTGGCACATGGAGATGTTCATCCGGAAAATATCTTACGCGGTGAAGACGGAACGGACCGGCTTATCGATTTAGGTTGCGCGCACTCTATCGACGACCCTTTACCTGAATGCGAAGGGCTGCTGATTGGTTCGGCTGACTACTGGTCGCCAGAAGCCTGCTCTTCGCATGGATTTTCTGGCCCTGAGGCGGATATTTTTGCCTTGGGAGTTGTGCTCTATGAATCTTTGACCGGGTATCGCCCTTGGGCGGAAGGCAATGACCTTCGTGAAATCATTCGCCGGCGTCACGGCGACCCACCCAAGCCGTTCCCCATAGAGCGCACGGATGTCCCCATAGCCCTTAGGCAACTGATTGATCGCATGCTAGCCAGAAGAATGAGCCAGCGGCCAAAATCAAGGATGGTTGTCAGCGAGCTAATTCGTTTGGAACTTGGCTTGATGAGTGGAAATGCCAAGGCAGCTTAGATCTACTGGCTAACTTAAGTAGTCTGTCCCTTCAAAATCAGGATCAGAATACAAAACAAAACCCTTGCTTAGCAATTGCTTCGCAGCTTGCTCATGTTCCTCAACATGGAGGGCCAAAGCTGCGTTACCGCTAGGCCCAACAAGCATTGGGTAAGCATAATGTATATTAACCTCAGCCTCTAGCAAACTCTTGCATATTTGCAGTAGCGGCTGATTAACATCTGGGATTCGCACAACCAGTAGATCACTTTCTGCAAACATAAGCCTTGCCTGCTCGAGAATTTCCCTGGCCCTGTCTGCATCATTGAGGACTAGGCGAATAATCGCGCAGTCGGCGGTATCAACAATGCTCATCGAGACGATGCGCACATCGGTGGTTTCGAAGTGACGGACAACAAATGCCAACCCACCTACCCTATTTTCAACAAACACATTGAACTGCCTAACACCCGGCCAATCGCGGCCATGGGCGGTACTTAGGCCAGAATTATAATCATCGTCGCCACCTTGAGTCGGCATAGCGTCTCCCGAACCTTATGGGACCTAGACCGTGATGGCCTTGTTGCCCTTGCTTTACTTCAAGACTTTTGTATTGAGGCGAGACTCCAAGACGAGGTGTCTTGGATGAATGATTTAATAATCTCTGAATATTGATGACCAATGCAAAACGAGCCCAACACTTCCCAAACCCCCTTCAAAATCGAAGTAGCCGATCGCGTTAAACGGTTACCGCCTTATTTATTCGCAAAGATAAATGCGCTTAAATATCAAAAGCGGCGTCAGGGGATTGATGTGATTGACCTTGGGATGGGAAACCCTTCGGATGTTCCCGACCCCCAAGTGATTGAAAAAATGGTCGAGGCGGTTCGCGACGAGCGCAACCATGGTTACTCCACGGCCAATGGATTGCGGAATCTTAGGAAAGAAGTGGCCATTCGCTACGAGAAAAGATTTGGAGTTCATTTGGATCCGGATTCGGAAGTGATTGCCGGATTGGGTTCCAAGGAAGTCTTTAGCCACATGTGCCTGGCTCTCCTTGGCCCGGGTGACACTGCAGTGGTCCCGGCCCCGTCATTTCCAATTCATGTCTACGCGGTGATGTTGGCATCTGGCAATGTCATCAGCTTGGACTGCACCGACCCGCTAAAATTTTTGTCACAAGTATCACTTGTTGCGGAGCAGCTTTATCCAAAGCTAAAAGTGCTAATTCTTAATTATCCTCACAATCCGACCACCACAGTTGTCGAGCAGGACTTCTTTAAAGATGTGGTAGCCTTGGCCAAGAAGCACTCCTTCATGGTCATTCATGACTTCGCATACGGGGATGTCTGCTTTGACGGCTACAAGGCCCCTAGCTTTCTAAGCGTGCCTGGCGGGAAGGATGTGGGGGTAGAGACCACCACCATGAGCAAAGGCTACAACATGGCGGGATGGCGATTAGGTTTTTGCGCGGGTAACCCGGAAATGATTCGGGCCTTGGCGACCATCAAGGGCTATTACGACTATGGAATTTTCGCTGCAATCCAAATCGCGGGGATCGTTGCCTTAAGGCATTGTGACGAATTGGTAGAAAACCAAGCCATGATTTATCAAAAACGCAGGGATGTGCTTGTGGAGGGCTTGAACCGTATGGGTTGGGAAACCATCCCGCCTAAAGCAACCATGTTCGTATGGGCCCGATACCCCAAAGAATGGCGGGAAAAAATGGGTTCAATTGATTTTTCAATGAAATTGATCGAAGAGGCGGAAGTTGCTGTCAGCCCGGGCAGAGCGTTCGGGGAACTTGGCGAAGGGTACCTTCGCCTCGCCTTGGTAGAGAATGAGCAGCGCATGCGGCAGGCCTTGAGGAACATAGGAAGGTGCCTCAAATCGGAGGTTGATCCTACTCAATCCCTGCCTAGCTAAACTTCATCCGTTTCCTTCCTTAGTGGAAAGGCCAACGCCACACCAACGGCAGCACAGAGTGACGAGGCAAACCCCCATACCAAAGGCTCCATTCCCCAAACAATCAGTGGGGCGAGCTTGCTGGGGCGGGGTTTACCCCAACCTGGCAACCAAAAAGACTTTGCAATTGTGCCCCAAAAATTTCTGCTGGGGAAGCTTTGGTGGCAGTATCTGCCCATCCAAGAATGTGAAGCCCCACCAAAACCGAAAATCGGACTAACATATCTGTTAATTTTCCCTGCCAATTTGCCCTGTGCCAAAGCAAAGCAAAAATTATGGGGAACAAAAACGCCGATGCCTGGACGGTTATTGTGAACGCAATCACATACTGCAAAAAATCAGGTGGGAAAATTGCTAATGCAGCCACCAGAAAACCCAAACCGCCAGTGGTGCAATAGGT
>CAIWHS010000328.1 GCA_903912515.1 uncultured Planctomycetaceae bacterium | reverse complement strand
CATCGCCGGCGGCCCTATCACACTCCTTGGCTGGCGCACCGTGCCCGTCAACGACGACAAAATCCCATCCAAAGAATCAGAAAGACGCCCGCTCCTCGAGCAGGTCATCCTCTTGGTCGATGCCAAATCTCCAGACATCGAGCGCGAACTTTACCGTCGCAGGCTCAAACTCCGTCACGAATTCACATTGGCCGGTATCGATGCCTATATTGCCAACCTTTCTTCCAAGTTGGTCAACTACAAGGGCCTTCTCACCAGCAATCAATTTGCCGAATACTTCAACGACCTGCTCGACCCGTCTTTCGAATCAGGGCTCAGCTCTTTCCACCGCCGCTACAGCACCAATACCTATCCCAACTGGGCCTTAGCTCAACCTTTCCACCTCCTGTGCCACAACGGCGAAATCAACACCCTCAAAACCAACCGCAATGCGGTTCACGCCTACTCCCGCGGACTTGATCCCGTTTTGCCAGGTGGCGAGCTCCTCTCTCCCAACATGAGCGACTCCGCAAGCCTCGACGAATGGGTCGAGCACCTCGTGCTCGAGAAGGGCTGGAGCCTTCTCCGTGCCATCCGAACCTCCATCCCTCCCGCCTTTGAAGGCGAGCCCGATGTCTGGGGACAGGAAACCGTCGATGCCCTCGTCTACAACCGTCGAGCCTACGGTAGCCTGGGTGCATGGGATGGCCCGGCCGGCATCATTTCTACCGATGGCACAACGCTGGTTGGCCTGGTCGATCGCATGGGCCTTCGGCCCGTCCGGTGGAGCGAGGACCGTCGTGGCTGGCTCTACATCGGCAGCGAGTCAGGCGTATTCGGTATCGATTCATCCGAAATCGTCGCCAGCGGCCAGTTGCAACCAGGCCAAATGATCGCAATTGACACCCGTACCAGCGAACGCATGGATAGTTACGCTGTCATGGGTCGCATTGTCGAGGAAATGCGCGGCGATCTCGGCCCAAACCTGCACGAGCTCAACAAAGCCCAAATCATCATCCCCGAGTCCTTCGACTTTTCCCAATCTGTCGAGGATCCACTCAACAAAGTCCTCAATGGCCGCGGCTGGACTATCGATCAACTCCTGCAAGCTTACGGGTGGGAGTTCGAGCGCGCTGTTTTCGTCAAAGACATGGCAAAACTCAAAAAAGAGCCCCTCGGCTCCATGGGCTTCGACCGCGTCCTCACTATTTTTAGCCAACAACACCAAACACTCTTCAAATACCTCCAGCAAACATTTGCCGAGGTCACCAACCCGCCAATCGACCCGTACCGAGAGGGTGGGGCCATGTCCCTCACCAGTTACCTGGGGCGCTCGCCGGTTCACTGCTCCAGCAGTGCTGGTTCTGTCCCCTGCCGGCAACTCGAATTGTCCAGCCCCGTTCTCTCCGATGGCGTGGTTGACGAAATCCGCCGCAACGAGGTACTCGGCTTTCGAACCCTCGATGCCGTCTACCCACTCTCCGAAGGTGTCGAAGGCCTCAAGGCAAGCCTCGCCAAACTGCGAACGGAAGCCGCTCTGGCCGTCCGCGAGGGGTTCAATGTTATTTGCCTCTCCGATCGCGACGCGTTCAATGGCGACCTCGCCCCTATCCCCTCGCTCCTCGCATTGGGTTCTGTAAACACCCACCTCTGCAAAGAAGGCCTTCGGGCCCGGTGCAGCCTTGTGGTTCAGGCTGGCGATGTCCAAGAGGGACACGACATTGCCTGCCTCGTCTCCTTTGGCGCCGATGCTGTTCACCCCTACCTCATGCTGCGGCTCATTCGCAACGGGCTCTCCTTCAAAGACCCAGACACCAAACAGGAATGGACCCTCTCCAGCCGCGAATGCTTGGAAAATGTCTTTGCCGCGCTTGAAGACAGCTTCAAGAAAATCATCAGCAAAATGGGCATCACCACTGCAGAAGGCTACCGTGGTGCTCTCCTTTTTGAAGCTGTGGGCTTCGGTGCTGACCTCATGGAGCATCTCGGAGATCTCCCTAGTCGTATTGGCGGAATCAATTTTCCCGAACTCATCGACGATGCCCGGTATCGCCTCGACCGCACCAAAAACATGCAAGTCCTCGGCCGAAACCGCGATTACCACGCATTCAACGCCAAAGTGCGCATGGCACTGCGAAAAGCAGCCGTCGCCGGAGTCCCGGGTGAACTGCCCTTGGCCTCCATCGATACTCCAAAACCCAAAGCCGACAAATCCGATGCCGGCGGCGAAGACGCCTACCTGCCCGGAAATGTCCCATCCGCAGTTAGCACCGAATTCCGCGACTTCAGCACGATGGTGAATACCCGCGCCCCCACCGTTCTTCGCGATCTCTTTGACTTGGCTCCGCTCGGTGCATCGGTACCTGTCGAAACTGTCCAATCCGCCCTCGACCTGGCCAAAAACCATTTCCGGGGCGCAGCAATGAGTCACGGTGCGCTCACCAAAGATTCCCACCAGGACATCGCCGCCGCTCTCAACGAAATCGACGGCATGAGTAACTCTGGCGAAGGAGGCGAGGCCCGCTTCCGCAACGATATTCCCGAAAAAGCATGGTCCGATTTCTGGCAAATGGTTGTCGAACAGCGAAAGTCCAACCCCGACGAACTCACTCTCAACGGTGATGTCCGGAGAAGCCGCCTCCGCTCTCGCATCCGGCAGATTGCAAGTGGGCGATTCGGTGTCGACGCCGAATACCTCGTCAACGGTGAGGAATTGCAAATCAAGATGGCCCAAGGCGCCAAACCAGGCGAAGGCGGCCAATTGATGGGCAAAAAAGTGACTAGCGAGATCGCCGAAATTCGCTACGGTAAACCCGGAAACGATCTGATCAGTCCCCCTCCTCACCATGACATCTATTCCATTGAGGATCTCGCCCAGCTCATCCACGATCTCAAGGCGGTCAATCCTGGCGTTCCCGTAAGCGTCAAGCTGGTGGCCGTCGACAACATTGGCACCATCGCAGTCGGCGTCGCAAAAGCAGGTGCCGACATCATCGAGATCGATGGCATCGGCGGAGGAACAGGTGCCGCCATGCTCTCGAGCAAGGAACACACCGGCCTGCCAAGCGAACTCGGTCTGGCGGAAGCCCACCAGGCACTTGTGGTCAACGGCATCCGCAAACAGGTGCTACTCCGTGTCGGCGGCGGCATCAAGAATGGTCGCGATGTCGTTAAGTACGCCTGCTTGGGAGCCGAAGAATTCTCCTTCGGCCAAGCCCTCATGGTCTCCGTTGGCTGCATCGTTTGCAAAAGCTGCCACATCCCCAACTGCCCCACCGGTATCACCGGCACCCAAGGCGAATACAAGGGCGATGCCCAGCACACCAAGGCATATCTCCTCAATGTGGGAGAGGAAGCCCGTGCCGAACTGGCCATTCTAGGCTTCACGCACATCCGACAAGTCGTTGGCCGGGTGGACCTGCTCAAACGCAAATCGATCCCAAATACCCGATGCGACTTGGTCGATTTGTCCCGATTCATACATCCAGATATGGCCCTGGACCGCCTCGATTCTTCGTTCCCCGACTTATACCCGGGAGTTTGCGAAGCCACTCCGGGCCAAGCCAACAGCATGAACGAACGCATCATCGAGGCTGCGCGACACGCTATCGAAACCGGCCAAAATGCCGACCTGCTCTTCCGCATCCGCAACTCCGACCGTTCCGTGGGCGCAACTGCCGCAGGTCTGATCGCCAAACTTTACAGCCGCGAT
>CAIWHS010000327.1 GCA_903912515.1 uncultured Planctomycetaceae bacterium | reverse complement strand
CGCCCTGCGGGCCCGCAATAGTCGCGGCGCTATCCTCACTGGCTTGGGTGCGGTGTTTTTCCTCACCGTCGGTACACTGGTGACCATTGCCCTCATTCTGGTGAACGGCCGGTTTGAATACCAATGGGCCAGCTTCCTAGGTTTTTTGGCAGCCGGCATAGGCGGCCTGTGGTGGGTGCTGAATGGCGAAAGACCAAGCAACGCGCTCACCTTGGCAGCGTGGCTTTGCCCTCTGGCAGTCTTCTACGCCGCCGCCAATCTGGTGGTGGGCAAACCCGGAACCATGGAGACAGGCGACCCGCTCATTCCGTTCCTGGTGGTGGGCGGCTCATTTGGTTTCGCAATCGCAGCCATGTTGGTGCCGCTTTTGAGCGAATTCGATGTGGCCATGGGCCGAACCAGCGGCGGCGCCGACTGACCAGCCAAAAATCAATCAACCGCCAGCCCAATCGGGCTCAAGTTTCAACCCGGTTTGGACGAAATAATAGTGTCTATTTCTAGCCCCAAGGCCCTTTCTGACTGAACTTGTCAGAAGAGACATTGGTGCTAAGATTTAGATGTCTTGAGAACATCTGGACATGCCTTGGTAGCTCAGTTGGTAGAGCAGCTGACTCTTAATCAGCGGGTCGTGGGTTCGAATCCCACCCGGGGCACTTCATTTCATTGCATTTTTTTTAATTCAACGCGCTTCCTTCCTGCAAATATCTATAAGCGTCTTAGGGCTCGTTACCTTAGCCCCTAGCAACTGGGTCCCCAAACTTCTTGTAATTTCCGGCCCCGACAAAACTGTGGAATGTCCAACCAATTAATGGTTGAATTGTTTACAAAACTCAAACTATTGTCGTTAAGAATATCTGGGCAACTCACAAGAAAGCCTTTATGCCTTTACGAGACCGCGCGCTGAATAATAATTAGATTCGTTCCAGCATCCATGAAAAAGATCGAGTCAGAAAAGTCCTTCCAGGGCTGTTCCATTGCATGCTGCCTTTTCTGTTTTGGATTTGCACCCTTGTTGGAATCGTTATTGCCCCCAGGGGGTCAAAAATCATCTGCGGGTTGTGAGTGGTCATGCCATTGGAGTCATGCTTCTTATCGGCCACGATGCATTGCATTGCATCCTGTTTCTCATCCGAATGTAGCCTCCCAGGGCGAGGCCCTGGGAGGCTGGTTCAAATGACACGTTGGCCGACACATTGATTAGCCTTTTACAATCTGTGGGCCAAATCTCTTTGCCTGCTAGCCTTTGCCTGATTTGCTCATGGCTAGGCCATAGCCTGCCAGATGCCATAGGGCGTGGGCGATGGTGCGTGGGTCGCGTTCGGCTCCTCTGGCAACCGCCAGCAGCCGGGTGACTGCCACCACCGGGAATTCAGCCGGTAGCGGGTACAGCTCGTTACCCAGAGATTGAACCTGCCACTTTTGCCCGTGGCGGTGTGGGCGCTTATGAAACTGTGCCATTATCCGTTCCTCCGTTTGGTCATTTGCATTTTCTGAAAATCAATCTGCCGGCGCGGGAACCCGCTCACCCGGCTGAATGCCCACGAGTCGCCCTGGCGCAGCATGCGGTCGATCACCGAAGCTTCGGCCCAAAATCCGGCACTCGACGGATCGCCTTCGCCTGTGGGGCCGATGTGGGCATCGCCACCCCACGAATTGAGCAAGAATCCACCGGCCCTGCCGGTTGCCCGGTAGCCAACCAGCGCCATGCAGTGGTTCCAGATGCCGCGGGCGGCGCAGAAACCCTGCAGGTCGCGCTTCATCAAGAAGCCTTGGCTACTGCAGACCGAAACGCCGTAGCCGGCAGCCAAAGCCCGGCATGCCGCCTCGAAACTATCCACCCGGGCAATCCCTTCGACCGGATGCTTGCGGCAGGCGGTTTCAAGCGCATCTGGCACCCCTGTGACCCCCAATTGGCGACAGACTTTAGTGGAATAGGTGGTCAAATCGAGCGCGCCGTGCTTGCCGCGTTCGAGCACACCCCAGCGCCTGGCGAAATCGGCCGCCCATGCTCCCACCGAGCCATCGCCCCGCAGGCGACCACCGCCCACTTCCACCCGGCTGCCCGCATAAACAATTTCGGGTGCCAAATCGCGAAAGCCATCGGGATCGCCCGCAGCAATCTCAGCGCATAGGGTGTGCTCAATGGCGGCAACGGTGCCAAAACCCACGCAACTGCCCACCGATCCCTGATCGCGCGGCGGGATCAGGCCACCCAAAACTTTCCGGCTGGCTTGCCACAAATAGGCATGGTCTGGCAGGGGGGCGGGGTCTGCCCCTGCTGGGGTGGCGCCAAACAAAGGCGTTTTTAGTTGCTCACACACCGCATCGACAGCCCTGGCATCGGGCACCCAGCCAAAGTATTTGCGTCTCATCCTCATGTCTCCTCCCCTTTATTGAT
>CAIWHS010000326.1 GCA_903912515.1 uncultured Planctomycetaceae bacterium | reverse complement strand
CCTCGAAGCCCGCGCATACTCTTTGAGATAAGGCGGGCGCAAGGCCTGCTGAACACTATTTTTTCTGGGTGCCTTATTTTTGGTAAAATCATCTAAAACCAGCCAAAAATCGAGTTTAGGGGCAATTTCGTCGGCCCCAAGGCCATGGTGGGGCCTGCCTGAAGGCAAATTGTGGTCTAAACTGAATAAGCCTAGTGCTGGGTTTTTGGCATCAGGCAATCAAGCTTTTGAATTTTTCTGCCCCGAGGTTATGGCTAGCCCCATGGATCTGCAAAACGGCCGGGAACTTTGCAACCTGGCTCAAAAAATGGGCCTGGTCACATCTGACCAGGTTAGCAGTGCCTTGGAAACCCTTGGCACTACCAGTCCTACCGTGGAGGCTGTTTCCCAGCAATTGCAGCGCACCTCCGCCATAACCGCCTGGCAGGCCGGCAAACTGGTCAAGGGTGATACCAACGGCTATGTGATGGGTGGCTACAAGCTTCTCTACAAAATCTCCTCGGGTAGCTTCGGACGGGTTTATCGAGCCGAGGAACCGGGTGGCGGTCGAATTGTGGCGGTAAAAATTCTGCGACGGCGCCACAGCGAGGACAAACAGCGAATCGAACTGTTTAACCGTGAAGGCAAAGTCGGCCTGATGCTAAAGCACCCCAACATCGTGGAAGTGCTGGCGGTCAATCAGGACACCGAAACCGGGCAATATTACCTGGTGATGGAATTTGTCGAGGGTGGCAACCTGCGCGAGATTGTGAAAATCCGCGGCAAGTTCAGCCCGCAAGAATCGATCAAGATTTTGCAAGACTGCGTGGAGGGCCTAGCCTTCGCCTACAGCAAAGGCTACACCCACCGTGACATCAAGCTGACCAACATCTTGATCAGCTCCGGCGGGCAGGCGAAGCTGGTGGATTTTGGCTTGGCCCAATACTTTCAGGCTAGCGGACGCGAAGAAATGGACGAGCGTGTCGAACGCACTGTCGATTACGCTGGCTTGGAAAAAGCAACCGATGTAAAGCAGGGAGATGTCCGCTCGGACATTTTCTTTTTGGGCTGCGTGATCTACGAGATGCTAACCACTCTGAAGCCGCTGGAACTGGTGCGCGGTCAACGGGCCCGCATGCAGAAATCGCGTTTTGATGCGCTGCGGCCTTTCACCAATGCCGACCTGCCTGGATTCCCCCAGGTGGTTGACTTGGTGAACACCATGACGGCTCTTCTTCCTGAAAACAGGTTTCAAACGCCTGCCCAATTACTGGAAGCAGTTCGAAGGGTTCGCCGGCAGATCGACCCGTCACAGGAAAAGGTCGCGGGCCCGGCGGGTACCCAGCAGGTTCAGCAACTGCTTTTCATTGTTGAAAAGGATGAAAAATTGCAGGAGGTGCTGCGCACCAAGTTTCGCGAACTTGGCTACCGAGTACTGATGGCCATGGACCCTGACCGCGCTGTTGACCGATTTCGCCAGATGCCCTTCGACTTGGCGATTATCGATGCAGGTACCGTGGGTGAATCTTCTCTGCAGCAGGCCCGCACGCTGTTACTGGATGCTAGCCGCACCCAAAAAAAACTGGGGATCGTGGTCATTTTGTCTGAGGAGCAGACAGCCTTTGCCAGCGCGTTTGAAAAAGAGCCCAAAGTGAAAACCCTGGTACGGCCTGTCACCCTGAAACAGCTCACAGCAGCGGTGCAGGATTTTGCCACCCCTTAGGCTCCAGCAGCAACCTCCAACTAACCTTTTGCAAGAATCCGATCAGGAATGTGCGGGTGGCGTTCGGCCCATTCGGGTCAGCATACGCTGCAGATCTTCCCATGCATCGCGTTTTTTGTCTGGATAGCGCAACAAGTAGGCTGGGTGATAGGTGGCTTGCACGGGAATACCACACCAAGCCAAATCCCGCTTGCGCAGCACACCAATTCCGGTGGGTTGATCCAAAAGGTACCGGGTAGCTGTTGCCCCCATAAGGCACAAGAATTTTGGCCTGACCAGTCTTAAGGTTTCCACTAAAAACGGGTTACAAGAAGCGGCTTCATCGGCTTGCGGCTGCCGGTTGGCGGGGGGCCTGCAGCGCAAGATGTTGCAAATGAACACTTTCGATCTTTCAATGCCGCATGCTGCCAGCATCTTGTTCAGTAATTGACCAGCCTCACCCACGAATGGCTCGCCCAGCTTGTCCTCATTGTGGCCCGGAGCCTCACCGACCACGCACAGCTCCGCATCAATTGGGCCAACACCAAAAACTGTTTGCGTGCGCTCCGCCACCAGTGCCGGGCAGCGTTTGCAAGCCGCCACCTGGGCCCGCAAAATCTCCAAGCGCTCCAGGCGGGTTGACGCGTCGAGTTCTTCCAAACCGTCAGCCGGCGTGCCCACCTGCTCCAACCCAAACAGACCTGCCGGGCTAGGCGAAGAGGTGGGAAGCTTGGCAGGTTTCTCAATTACGGGGGCAGGGGCAACGGGGCGGGCGGGCGGCACAAGCTGTGGCTTGGGTAAACTGACTGGTGGTTGGTTCACTGGCGCGGGTGGCGCAGGCTGTTGTAGGCGAACCCGGTCGGCCAAGCTGCCAAAAGCGCCCGGTGCGGTTTCGGGTATTTTTGGGTTTGGTACCGCCTGAGTTTTGCGTTGGGCCACCGGGGGACCACCGGCAAGCTTGGCTGGGTCACCCGGCAGAAACCGAACCCCGGCCATGCGCAACAGTTCTATCTGCAGCGCAACCTGCTGTGCCAAATCGAGGCCCAAAGGGGGACCTCCATTTTCCGGCTCGTTCCCGGTACTGTTTTCGGATGCCATGTTCTACAGTAAACCAATAATTGAGCTTCACGGGAAAGGGAATTGACATGCCAAACCGAATGAACGCCGGCGCCACCATCGGCCTGGTCCAAATGCGCTGCACCGGATCCCGCGAGGAAAACCTGCATCGTGCGCTGAAAGGTATCGGTGAGGCTGCAGAAAAGGGGGCGCAAATCGTATGCCTGCCCGAGTTGTTCAGCTCCCTTTATTTCTGCCAAAAACAGGACCCGGCACTATTTGATCTGGCCGAGCCCATTCCGGGGCATTCCTCCGAATTGCTCGCTCAAGCAGCCAAAAAGCACCAGGTCGTGCTGATTTCATCGGTTTTTGAGAAGCGGGCCCCGGGCCTTTACCACAACACCGCATTGGTTCACGGGCCTGATGGGAGCCTTTTGGGCATGTACCGCAAGATGCACATTCCAGATGATCCGCTTTTTTATGAGAAATATTACTTCACACCCGGCGATTTGGGCTTCAAGGCAATCGATACCCCTTTCGGCAAGATCGGGGTCCTTGTCTGTTGGGACCAGTGGTACCCAGAAGCCGCCCGGCTCACAGCACTACAGGGCGCGCAAATCCTCTTTTACCCCACCGCCATCGGCTGGCATCCTGCTGAGCGGGAGGAATTCGGCAATGATCAGCTGACTGCATGGCAGCTGGCTCAGCGTGCCCATGCCTTGGCGTCGGGAGTTTTTGTCGCTGGAGTCAACCGATTCGGGCATGAGGGCGACCCCAATGGCGGCCTCACTTTTTGGGGCCATACTTTCGTAAGTGACCCGTACGCCCGTTTGCTCGACGACGCTCCACACGACCGCGACGCCTGCATCATCCGCCATTGTGATTTCGGCCTCATCGAAGAGACCCGTCGCAACTGGCCCTTCCTTCGCGACCGTCGCATCGACGCTTATGGCGGCATCACCAACCGGTTTGGCACACCCTGATCCGGTCTGCCCTCCCGAAAATCAGGAAAACCGCAAAAAATATCGGTTATTCCAGATCCGTCCGGGAGGTTTAGCACCTTGAAAAAAATGCTGTGGATTTCCGGGGCAGCGCTTACCCTCGCCTTCATGGCTTGGTTTGTGAACGGCATGACAGAAGTCAGGGATTCTGCCAACAGGGCGAGTTGCAGCGGCCACCTGTGCTGCATCGGAACCTACCTGCATTATTACCACGAAAAATACGGGCATTTTCCCCCGGCTTATCAGGTCGATGCATCAGGAGCCCCAGCGCACAGTTGGCGCGTTTTGCTCATGCTGTGGGATGAACCGAAACTGTTCGCGGATTATCGGTTGGATGAGCCCTGGGATAGCCCGAACAATCGCAAACTGGAAAGCCTTATGCCCAATTTTTTCAGGTGCCCCTCTGAAAAGATTTCAGAGGATTCCCCAAACCGCTGGCACACCAATTACTTCGTGGTCGTGGGGAAGGACACGCTGTTCCCTGGTCCCAACCCGATTTCGTTCAAGGATCTGGGCAAACCGACCGCCTCCACCGTCATGCTCGTCGAGGCAACAGGTCAGGGAATCCACTGGATGGAACCAAGAGATCTGAACTACGACACCATGAGTTTCGAAATCAACGACTGCACCAGACCAAGCCTGTCGGCAAAACATCGTTTCCCGAATTTTGCCATGGCCGATATTACCCGCCGCTATTCAGGCGATTTGTCCCCCGACCAATTCAGGGAAATGGTCATGATCAATGCTTTGCCGAAACGGGAATAGCCTCCGCTTAAATATCAACCCTGCATGGGCAGCCCGAAGGTCTCCGCTACCGCCGCGTTAGTCACCTTGCCGGCGCGGATGTTCACACCGGCAGCCAGTCCGGCGTTACGGGCCAGCGCCTCGTCTAGCGATCTTCCCGCCAGTTGCAGCACATACGGCAGCGTGGT
>CAIWHS010000325.1 GCA_903912515.1 uncultured Planctomycetaceae bacterium | reverse complement strand
ACGATGGCTGATGATACTGTTGAAACCGTGCAATCGGGCAAGCTCAATAGCTTCGAGTGTTTCCGTCAAAGTCCCGATTTGATTCACCTTGATCAAAATGCTGTTGCCAGCCTTTTTGGCAAACCCTTCACGGAGGCGCTTGGTGTTAGTCACGAATAAATCATCACCCACCAACTGAACTTTTCCGCCAAGAGCATTGGTGAGTTGGGTCCAACCCTCCCAATCATCTTCCGAAAGACCGTCCTCAATCGAACGAATGGGCCATTTCTCACACAGCTTTGACCAAAGTTCAATCATGGCAGAACTGTCCACGATCCTCTCAGGTTCGCTCTTGAAAAAGCAGTAGCCTTTTTTGCCCTTCTTGTGCGCTTCCTCATGCAGTTCCGTTGATGCTGCATCCAAAGCAAATGCCACATCCTCCCCAAGTTTGTAACCAGCTTTTTCAACCGCTTTAGCTATGGTTTCCAACGCCACATCTGCGCTGGGCAGGTTCGGCGCAAAGCCACCCTCGTCACCCACTGAAGTGCTCAAGTGTTTGTCATGAAGCACATTCTTCAGGTGGTGAAAAACTTCTGCCCCCATCCTAAGAGCGTCGCTAAAACTGTGAGCCCCCACGGGCATGATCATGAATTCCTGAAAATCGATGGTGTTATCCGCATGCTTACCACCATTGATGATATTCATCATGGGAACTGGTAATACCCGGGCATTCACCCCTCCCAAGTACCTATAAAGTGGCATCCCTATGCTGTCAGCAGCCGCATGGGCAGCCGCCAGTGATACTCCCAATAATGCGTTGGCGCCCAGGTTTCCTTTGTTGTGGGTTCCGTCCAGCTCTACCAAACGCTGATCCAACGCGATCTGGTCCAGCGCATCCATACCTTCAATTTCAGCAGCAATGTTTTCGTTGATGTTTTGAACGGCTTTCAAAACCCCTTTACCCAAATACCTGGATTTGTCGCCATCTCGAAGCTCAACGGCCTCGTGGGCACCAGTGCTTGCCCCGCTGGGAACAGCGGCTTGTCCTACCGAGCCGTCCTCCAAGGTGATCACAACTTCAATGGTCGGATTACCGCGACTGTCCAAAATCTCGCGGGCGTGAATTACTTCAATCTGGCTCATGTTTTGATCATTCCCTTACTTAAGAAATTTAAAAACTCAATGAAATGCTAAAAGCCATTCCAGGTTAGTCCCAACAATCCCAACAAAAGCTAATCGTAGAGGTAGAACTTCAAGGCCGATCCAAAACCCTCTTAACTTGATTACGGTTCAAGGCTTTCAGCTTCAAGCCACCCCACCCAGCTTTCTTGACCCATGTCTAACTGGTATACTGAATAAGTACTATTAGAGGCAAAAACCATGTTTTCCACGTCTCGATCTGCTTGGTATTGGTCATTGATCATTATTCTTGGATTCTTGGGTCTAAATACCACCTCCTTCGGAAACCAAAACGCACCGGCATCAAAATCCCAAACAAAAAAAGACAATGCTTCCAAAACTGATTTAGAGGAAAAAGAAGCCCCAAAACAAACCCCAAATAACTATATTCGCCAAAATATTTTCAAAGGTAAAGTGGTGGAGGTGAATGACGAAAAACACTGTTTCGTCCTCGAAATCCCTTTGACTCCTAAAAACAAGGTAAAAGCAACTTTTATAGTGACCGAAGACGCCAAAATTCGCACGATGGTGGTTCCAACCATCTACGATGACCGCGGCAACCTTAAACGACCTAGTGCAAAAGAACTTAGCGAAATGAAAGGTAAGGAAAAAAACCTTCCCGGGTATCAGTCTGAATTCGCCAACTTAAAACGCGATCAAATCCTTACAGTCCATCAAGTCACCACCAAGGAAAAACTCTTGGCTGATCGTCAAAAACCACGACCAAAACCAGGAGAAAAACAAACCCCAGAAGAATACATGACAAGCTACCTAGAGATAACCAATGAAGCGCCAAGGTAACAATCCCAATAAAAAAATATCTGCTAAATAAGAAAATTCTGCCAATTTTCGGAAAATTTTACAAGGCAGCCAGACAGCCCATTTTCTCCATAAATCCAAAGCCTACCCACCCGAATCAAATCTAAATCAGTTTTCAACCAAGCAAGCCTTTTTGACAGTTGGCCCCCCAATTGCATGGAAGAATTATTCAGCAATGGCTTGCCAAGGAAGGCAAAATTGCCGTTACTGATAAATCTTCGGAGTTGGGTTCATGGCAGCCGGCTTTTGGCGCAGCTCCCTGTTATTATTCACGATTCTTTTTTGCACCGGCGCGCAATATAGAACCGTAAATTTTATTGTGGAATCACCCGACCCTGCAATATCTGAGCAAATAGGCCAGTACGCCGAACATTGGCGAAAAGTAAAAGCCCTCGAATGGCTTGGCCAGGAAATGCCAAACTGGCCTGAACCTTGTCCAATCACTGTGAAAATCACACTTGGAGGTTCAGGCGGAGCCACAAGCTTTGTTTTCGATCAGGGAAAAATTCTTGGAATAGATATGCAAATTGAGGGTAGCCTAGATCGACTCCTGGCCAGCGTCCTGCCTCACGAAATCACGCACACTGTTTTTGCCCATAAATTCAAACGGCCGTTGCCCCGCTGGGCCGACGAAGGCGGCTGTGTGATAAGTGAAGACGACATCGAACGCCAACGACATGATCAAATGGTTCGCGAAATTCTAAATACTCCAAACCGCCGCATGCCACTACGACGACTGTTTTCACTAACAGAATACCCAAATGATGTCATGGTTCTTTATGCACAAGGGTATTCAGTCAGTGATTTCATGGTTGCTAAATCAAACCGTCAAACATTTTTGGCTTTTATTAACACATCTTTGCAAACTGGATGGGATCAAGCGCTAAAAATCCATTACGGCTACGCTTCCACAGAAGTCTTGGAGGAAGCCTGGCTTCAATCTCTTCGCCAAACAAAACAACCAGCCGGGCAACTAGCCAATCGGTCCCCAACAAGCAATGTCCTCACCCTTGGAATAAATCAAGGAATGAACAACCAAAATAACCAACTCCCTTTACAAGGCGGGATGACCATCGGAAATCTAGCAAACACTTCCCCGAAAAATCCACCAGCCACACTGACTGCAATCTCACCAAACGATCAACAAATTCCCAACCAACCAACCTCTAATATCCGCTTGGGTCAACCAAGATTTTCAAACGGCAAACAAGCCACTCCTTTCGCCTTGAAAACAAACTAAATAAAAACCTACCAACCCGATGCAACCAATCTGCAATTCTGAAATTAGAAGCAAGATAATAGATAATGAGTGATTGAGGCCTTAATCCGGTGACTAAAAAGTTTCTGGAAGGAGAACAGCCGGCTTGGTTACAAAAGACCATATCGAAGCGAGCGGAGCGCTGGGCAAATCGATCGAGGTTTAGGTTTTTCACGAGCGAGCTTGCGTAACAGCCCAATAGAGGTTTCAGATCATCGACACAAATGAGCAGTACATTCACTTACCGCCGCAATGGAAAGCTCATACCAAATGAAATCAAGAACCTTGCAACCAAGCTTGAACGCCCTGGATGATCAGGACCTAAAGTTAGCAGAATTGTGACGCCAAATAGGCAATAAAAATGAAAAGGTATAAAAACGGACGAGCCCCGCTTCTTTTAGAAGCGGGGCTCGT
>CAIWHS010000324.1 GCA_903912515.1 uncultured Planctomycetaceae bacterium | reverse complement strand
TTCATGGCCGGTGGGCGGTTCGCGCTCCATACGGCCCACATCATCGGTGGTAAGACGGTTTACGGCGACCGCGTGATCGCGGCGCAGTGAGGGAGGGAAGTATGCCCATCATCGAGGAACCACAGCTAATGTGCATCCTTGGGTTAGTGACTTTGAGACCAAGGCCATCCGTGGCGAGGCCTGCTTCAGGGCTGCCCTGAAGATGAAGGCCGAGGGTTTTGCTCCGGATGTCATCATTGCTCACCCCGGCTGGGGCGAGAGTATGTTCCTCAAAGAGGTATGGCCGCAGGCTAAACTTGGTATTTATTGCGAGTTTTACTACCAACCGCAAGGAGCCGATGTGGGCTTTGATCCAGAGTTCCCGCTCAAGGTTGCAGGCGACACCTGCCGGCTGCGCCTAAAGAACCTAAACAACTTGTTGCACTTTGAGGTGGCGGATGCAGGCCTTTCGCCCACCCATTGGCAAGCGAGCACCTTTCCTGAGCCATTTCGCGCCAAGATCACAGTGGTGCATGACGGGATTGACACGCAGGCAGTAGCGCCCAACCCGCAAGTGCGGCTGCCGCTCAACCAGAGCCTGTCGCTGACCAAATCCGATGAGGTCATAACATTCGTCAACCGCAATCTGGAGCCATACCGGGGGTACCACATTTTCATGCGGGCGCTACCCGCATTACTCAAGCGCCGACCAAAAGCCCATGTGCTAATTGTGGGTGGGGACGATGTGAGCTATGGGGCAAGGCCCACACTCGCAGAACATGACGGCCAAAAGTGGAAGGACATCTTTGCCAGAGAGGTGCGGCCCAGCATCAGCGATGCCGATTGGGCTCGGGTGCACTTCCTGGGAAACATGCCATACCAATACTTTATCCCGCTGCTGCAACTTAGTACGGTGCATGTGTACCTGACTTACCCGTTTGTACTCTCATGGAGTCTGCTCGAGGCCATGAGTGCCGGCTGCGCCATCGTGGCTAGTGATACGCCGCCGTTGCACGAGGCAATCCAGAACAACGAGACGGGCAGGCTAGTGAACTTCTTTGATGTTGCCGCACTGACGGAGCAGGTGTGCCATTTGCTTGAAAATTCCGAAGAGCGCAAGAGGCTGGGGCAAAACGCACGCGCCTTCGCGCAGCAGAACTACGACCTCAAAACCGTTTGCCTGCCAAGGCAACTGGGGTGGGTGCAAAGGCTGCAAGGCTAGCTTATTGCGAAATTTGTGTTGAATTCAAGACCGATTCAAGTTTTAGCATCTGGCGTCGATTCTGCATGGTCAGCACCAGTTCTTTGGCGCTGCGGTACCACCACCTTGGAGCCATTAGCTCCAACAAAAAAATTGCTAGGATTGTCCAGATGAGAGCCACCTTCAAACTGCTAGCTTGCACCGCTGTGGCCATTCTATTGAGTGGTTGTGCTAGCCTCATTGCCGACGATGTGCAGGAACTTCGGGTGAAGCTCACTTGCCGCAACAAGCCCGTGACCGTGAGCTGCACAGCGCGTAACGATACTGGCAGCTGGCGCTTTATCAGCCCCGGTGCGGTGCAGGTTAGAACTGATGCCAGCATGCTGGAGATTAGCTGCAAGGGCCAGTACGTGCCAGAGTTCACGGTGTCGTTGCCGCCCCTGCCTTCTTGGGAGATGGCGGGCAATTTATTGGCGGGCGGTATTTTTGGGGCGGCACTTGATGCCTACAATGGCACTGGTTTGCGCTACCCAGAAAACGTAGACATCAAGAACCCAGCTTGCGAGTAACCCAACATGAGCCAATTCAACAGCAATAAGTTTTTTCGCTACGGTACCTTGTTCAAGAAGGGCCTGTCTCTTGCCATGCTGTCGCTTTTGGTGGCCTGTGGCGGCGGTGGCGATGCAGGTTGTTCTGCAGGTTTAGGCATTTTGGTGGGCGCGGCCGCTTGCTCTAAAAACGATACCCCAGTGGCCAACGCGGGCGTATTGCAAAACGTGTCAGCCGGCGCTTTGGTGCGCCTTGATGGCTCTAAGAGTGCAGACCCCAACAATGACTCACTCACCTACAAGTGGACTCTTGAGGTGCCAGCGGCCAGCACGGCCGTGTTGCTTGCAGACAATGTGGTGAACCCGCAATTTACGGCCGATGTGCCGGGTGTTTATTCTGGTACCTTGGTGGTAAGCGATGGCAAGCTTAGCAGTGCGCCCGTTAAGGTGTCTGTGGTGGCCTCCAACACCAACTCGGAGCCAGTGGCCAACGCGGGTGTGAACCAAAACGTGTCTGTGGGCACCCCCGTGGTGATGGACGGCACGGCCAGTACCGATGCCGACAAGGACATGTTGATGTACCGTTGGGCGCTAATTTCTAAGCCAGCTGGAAGCACAGCCGCACTGACTGCCGCCAATTCGCCTGTCCCCAAATTCACAGCCGACCTGGTGGGCACGTATGTGCTGAGCTTGGTGGTGAACGATGGCCGGGCCGATAGCGAGCCCTCGGGCGTGACGGTGGTAGCCAGTGCCGCCAATTTAGCGCCTGTGGCCAATGCAGGCACTAACCAAAACGTGGTGGTAGATGCCACCAAAGACGTGACGCTTGACGGCACAGCCAGCTCAGACGCTAACAAGGATTTTTTAACTTATAACTGGACGCTGATTTCTAAGCCAGACTCAAGTGCGGCTACTTTGGCCAAAAGCACCGCGGCAAAGCCTAGTTTCAAGGCCGACAAAGTGGGCAGCTATGTGGCCGCGCTGGTGGTGAACGATGGCAAGGTAGACAGCTTGGTGACTACGGTGGTGGTAACAGCATCGGCTGTGAACTCGCAGCCCGTAGCCAAAATTGGGGCCAACCAGCTGATCAAGTGGAGCACAACGCTGCCCTTGGTCACTTTGGATGGCTCTGGCAGCACAGATGCCGACCTTAACCCACTTACCTACAGCTGGACCTTGATGTCCAAGCCCGATAACAGCAATGTGGTGTTGGCCGATGCCACTTCGGCAAAGGCTACCTTTACTCCAGACGAGGCAGGCGTCTATGTGGCCAGTCTGATTGTGAAAGATGGCAAGTTGTTTTCTGAGCCTGTGGCCACAACCATTACAGTGGAATCTAACAACTCAGCGCCTATTGCCATTGCGAGCGTGGCTCAATCTGTTGTGTCCACGGGTGCATTAGCCACCTTCAGTGCGGCCTCCAGCACCGATGCAGACGGCGACCGCCTGACTTACAAGTGGGCACTCAGCTCTGCACCGACCAACAGCGCGGCTTTGTTGATCGATGCCACTTCTGTGGCGCCTACCCTTAGGCCATTGCTTGCAGGAGTTTACGTGCTCACGCTGGTGGTGAACGATGGACGCTCCGACAGTGCCATGGTTACGGTGGCCTTAACGGCTGTGAGCGGCAGCTAATTAGAGAAATTCCCAGCCGTGCAAAATGAGGCCTGTGAGGTCAATTTTCTCGGCTGTGAACTCTGTGTCGGCGGCCATCACGGCCAGCGCTGCTAGTGACGTGCCATTGCTTAGCATGCCCACATATGTTTGCAACTCTGCCTCTTGCGGCGGTCTGCCCACCACGTTTTTATACACGTGCTTGACGAAAGCTTCGTTGCTGCTAGAGCCCGCCAAACCAAGGTAAATGCTGGTGCCCAGGCCCATGGATGCAATGGCTTCGCTTGAGTAGTTTTGATCGAGCAGGCCAATGACCAAGCCGGCCAAGGCTTTGTCTTTCACGTAGCTTGGGCCTAGCAGGGTGCCTATCAATCTTGCCGCGTCGCCGGCGTTGCCGTCTAGGTCTAGGGCCAGCTTGCCGTTGCTAAATTGCAGGCGTTC
>CAIWHS010000323.1 GCA_903912515.1 uncultured Planctomycetaceae bacterium | reverse complement strand
TGGAAACCGTGGTTGCAGACGATCTGTGGCCTTTGCCTACTTATCGCGAGATGCTGTTCATCAAGTGATAATTTGGTGGTCCATGGCCGGTTGATCCGGTTTGGGGATCACGGGCGCGCTCCGGGACAACTACCCGGAGCGCGCCTTTTACTTTGTGCTGGAGTATTGCATATGGCTGCTGAAGACCCGACTGGGCAAGTTGTGCAGCCACAAGTGGCGGTACCAGTTAGCAATGCGGATGGCATGCCGATTGGTTCGCAATCGCTTGGGCAGGTGTTGATTTCGGTTAGAAACATCATGCTTTCAGTTGGGCTGTTTCACGTGGTTTTCTTCGGGTGGCAAATTCCGAATATGGACAAGATTGTGGAGAGAATGCCCATACCCTTCACTGAAGAAGGTGGGGAACAACCGGCCGAGGTGGTCGAACTGGTCAGGGAAAAGGCGCGGAGCCTTTTTTGTGCTGTTGCGTGGGCCCATGTGCTGCTTGGAGTTGGTTTTGTTGTTGCAGGATTTATCTTGCCTTTGGCACCCGCCGCAATCGTTACCTTTGCCTCGCTAGCCTATTTGGCGGTCCAAATTGGATTCATGTTTTGGGATCCCACCATCGTACTTAATGGCTTGGTGCTTAAAATTGGTGTAATTGTCGGACTCTTTTATGCAACACGGAAAATTCTTGAGACCGAGACCGGGGAGCGTGCGTTTTAACCATTGGGGAAACCTTGGTTTAGGTCAAACTTCTGGAATTTCTGGGCGAATTTGGTAACTTCTTTTCTGACAGGCCCCTTTCCGGTCCTTGACCAAGTTTTTTCTGGAGACTCTCCCACTATGCTTGGAGCCCTTCTTGTGCTTGCCCTGAATGCCGACCTTCAACCGGCGAAAATTGTTAGAGAGCCCTTTGGAAAGTCGCCTGATGGGACTGCCGTCGAGCGCTTTAGCCTCACCAACCAAAACGGCGTGACAGTTCGGATCATGACCTACGGCGCACTGGTCACCGACTGGATTGTTCCAGACAAAGGCGGCAAGCCGGCTGATATCGTTTTGGGTTTTGACAATCTGGAAGGGTACTTGGCAGGTCATCCTTATTTTGGTGCCACAGTGGGCCGAGTGGGGAATCGCGTTGCTAAGGCGAAATTCAGTTTGGATGGCAAAGAATACAAACTTGCGGCCAATAACGGGCCTAATGCGCTACACGGCGGCCTGAAAGGCTTTGACAAGGTGGTTTGGAAGCCAACACTTCTCGACAAGGCATTGGGTGTGAAATTTAGCTACACTAGCCCGGATGGCGAAGAGGGGTATCCTGGTAGCCTGAAAGTGGATGTAGTCTATACCCTGAGCAAGGACAACGAACTGCGCATAGACTTCACCGCCACTACCGACAAAGCGACCCCTATCAACCTGACGCACCATGGTTATTTCAATTTGGCAGGACACAATTCCGGCGATGTACTGGGCCACAAGGTTCAACTGATGGCTGAAAAGTACACCCCGGTGGATGCAGACTTGATTCCGATTGGCAAAATGGACCCTGTGAAGGGTACTCCGCTCGATTTTACGGAGCCACACACCATTGGTGAGCGCATCAAGGACATTGATGCAAAGCCCCAAGGTTATGACCACAACTTTGTGCTGAACCGCAAAGGGGATGGTCTGGAACTGGCAGCCCGAGTTGAAGACCCAAAAAGTGGTCGATTTTTGGAAGTGCTGACCACCGAGCCTGGTGTGCAATTTTATACAGGTAACTTCCTAGACGGCACCAACAAGGGAAAGGGCGGGGCGGTTTACAACCAGTACAACGGCTTTTGCTTGGAACCTCAGCACTTTCCTGATTCAATTAACCAGCCAAACTTCCCTTCGGTTGTTTTGAAGCCAGGGGAAACTTACCGCCACACCTCGGTATTCAGGGCCGGATCTAGATAATTCAGACTTTTTTGTTTTTAAAAAACTGAAACCACCCCTATTTGAGCCCTGTCCCAACCACAGTTGGGACAGGGCTTTTGCATTTGAATTTGGCTCAAAAAGGCCAAAATCCAGCCATTCGCAACCGGCAGAAAAATATTTCGCAAACCCTGCAAGGTTTTGCGGTCTCACTGCAAGGAATGGTGAGGGCTATTCGGTCTGTCCAGGGCGGGGCAACCGGGTTGGTTGGGCACTAATGGGGGGGCTGGAAAATGGGCATTCAGGCAAAGAAAACAGTTTTTGGCGGAAAATTGACTGCCAAGGTGAACCTTTGTCAGAAGGGTTTGGTCCAAGCCTCAGAGGCCCTGGTACGGTACTACAAGGCCCTAGACCTAGGGACCTATGAATTGGTCAAGGGGTTTGCGGCACAAGAGGTGTATGACTATTTAAAGCCAATAGTTGAGGCTAGTGCCAAGCGACTGGTGCCCAGACGGACCGGCCTGCGAGGAGGTGCTTCTTGGCACGCGGTCGAGGACATAAGCCAAGAGGTGATTTCGGCCCTTTTGACCAAGGTTGTAGCCGGGTCTGCCAAGCGGCGGTTCGATCCAAGCAAAAGGGATTTGGGAGCCTTCATTTGGGTGGTGGTAGACAGAACAATCATATCGGGAATTTGTCGGAAGAAAATTCCGGCCTGCTTTTCCACCTTTGAAATTGCCGAGAGCTTGGTTCAGTGCCACAGGTCGCCGGACCTGGTGGAGCAATTGGATAGCCAAAAACAAAAGGCTGACCTTTTGCAAGCTTTTGAGATTTTGCCCGAAAGTACCCGATTGGTGATCACCCGGGTTTTCTTGGAGGGGGAGGGGAAAAAGAAAATTGCCCATTCGATGGGGCGTACCGCCCCCTTTGTCACGCGCGAAATAGCCAAGGGAATCATGATGTTGAAGGCAATTTATCAGCATCGCGCTAAGGCTGGATCCTGGCCCGCCCAGGTGCCTCAAAAGGCTAGTGCGCCGCGTTTGGACGCATGAGCCGCTGTTATTTGTATGTGACCTTTTCGCTATTTGGGATTTGAATCTCAAAGCGAGTTAAGGAATTCTATGAGGTCGTCCACCTCTTCTTTATCCAAGGCTGTTCCACCCATTTTTTCGGGTTTGTGATGGTTTTGCAGCAGGTCTTTCAAGTCGGTCGCCAAACCATGGTGCATGAGAGGGGCGCGATCATGGACGCCACGCAGAGAGGGTGGATTCCAGGTGTCAAATGGGCTGCCATCGGATTCGATGGGAAGCTCGTGGTTTTTTGGGGTAGTGAAAACTTCACCTGAGTGACAGCGCACACAATTGGCTTTGCTATAGAAGAGGTTTCGGCCCCGGGCCATGGCTTCAGCCGCCGAGGTTCCGGAGGCGGGTTTGTAAGGGCTGGCTATGGGCTTCAGCGAATGCAGGTAGGCTGTCAAAGCCTTCACTTCGCGGTCGGAGGGTTCAGGCCCGAAAAGGGTGTTCACCATGGAATCACGAACGGTTTTTTCCATGTCGTGCTTCCAACCGTGCCAAGTGAATGGAGCGGTATCGTTCACTCCCAAAAGGGTGGGGGTTTGCTTGGGGTTGCCATAAGAATCGTCGTTGAGGGTGTCGAAGAGCTGCCCCGAAGTGTGTCCATCGGTGTGGCAGGTATTGCAACTGAACCAGTGGTGGTGCGACTTCTTGGCGTTGAAAAAGAGGCCTTCACCCTGACGGACTAGTTGTTCACTTTCCGTGGCTTTTTGGCCTCGGCCCAAGTGGATGGTTTTGACCACTTTTTTGTCTGCGGTGCTGATCAGTTGCACGGTGTCATTGAGCTGATTGGCGACTGCCAGGTCCTTGCCACCTGCCAAAAAAGCTAGAGCCACGGGGCGGCCACCAACCGGGATGCGCTCATATTTGCGGGTGGGGTACTCAAGGGTAGAGTCGAGGAAATCGCCGGGGTCGCCGTGGGACCATTGCACTTCTTTTCTTTGAAAAACTAGCACTTCTTGGGTGCCGCTACCAGCCACAGCCAGCCATTGGCCAGAGGGCTCAATTGCAACCGCGCTTGGATCACCCACCGCACTGCCGCGCACATCCATGGAAATTTGCCAAGGATCAGAGGTTGGCTCCTTGAGATAAATACGGCCCAGACGGTTGTCGAGTGCCCAACCCTGTTCAATGTTCGATTTGGCCATCGCATGGTGGCGGTGGAAGACTTGGCAGGTGATCAATTCACCAGATTGAGGATCAAGCGCCAAGCCAACCATATTGAAGGCGGCTTCTAGCGTGCGAGACCAAATCTCTTTGCCGGAAATGGTGTCCAGTGCTCGCACGGTGGCATTGCGGCTGCAACCCACAAACAAAGAGGCGCCATCGGGCGAAAGAGTAAGCCGACGAGGCTCCTGCCATGTTTTCCAACGGTGGGCCACGGTTGGGCCAACGGTGGTTGGTGAATTGATTACCACAACCTCATGGCTGCCCGCACAGGCGACATAAACCTTGTCGGATTTGGGGCTGAATAAAAGATCTGCAGGCAAGTGGCCACACGGTGCTTGGCCGGCCTTTGTCCAAAATGGTTTGCCGGTTTCATCTTTGGCGTTTTTCAAAAAGACCACGGTGCCGTCTAGGCGGCAGGACACGGCAGCTTGGCTTCCATCAGTAGAGACCGTAACCCCCATGGGCTGGGCCCCTACGGAAATCTCCTGAACCACGGTTCCCGCCTGAAGGTCGATGATTGCGACAGCGTTTGCCGCCGACAAAGCAACTAATGCGTGACGCTGGTCAGGGCAAATCACCAACGCTGTTGGGCTGGCGTACGGTGAGGCCTTGGAGACGGCGGGCTTTGAGTCGGTTGCCCTAGAAGAGTGTCTCGAACCGCAATAGGCCACAACCCCTAAGGCCAATGGGGCAAGTAGGGCCAAGGGGCTGATGGATGGGAGGGAAAAGCGCATGGCGTAAGGTCCCGTTTTGGGATTCCGTGGAGGACTACTTTATTTTGGCCCAACAAGACCCGGGCATGCAAGGCGTAGGGGCCTTCCAAACCCGGTTAAATGGGCAAAAAGGCGGGTTATTCGTCCCAGTCGGGGTCAAATCGGGGGGCGTGGGTTGGTGGAGCCATGGGTTCCCCGGCTTCCAAAACCCGCATGAAAATAGTTTTCAGGTACCTGCCTTCAGGTACTTGAAGCTGAAAAGGGTGGTCTGGGCCAGCACCAGCGGTTTCCAAAACCTGGACAGTTCGGCCGGCAGCCCGGGCCGCCCTTCGAACGCATTCCAGAAACTCAGGTTCCCCAACGAGGCCTGTGCAAGAACAACTGACCAAAATCCCTCCTTCCTTCACCACTTGGAAGGCAAGGCGGTTCATGTCGAAATAACGGCGTAGGGCCAAATCTACCTCGTCGCGGTCACGAGTCTGCTTGGCAGGATCCAGAATGACTACGTCGAACAGGCTTTTTTGGTTGATCGCATCCCTGAGCCAAGGGAAAAGGTCTGCCTGAACCCAGCGGCAACGAACTTGGTTGATCCCGGCATTCTGTCGGGCCAGCTCAAGCACGCCTTCATCGAGATCAAGGCCCACTACCTCTTTGGCTTTGCCCAAGGCTGCGGCATAAACCGCAAAACCCCCGGAGTTGCAGCAGATGTCAAGGACCCGCTTATCCTTACAAAATGAGGCGAGTTTGCGTCGGTTGTCTCGCTGGTCGAGGAAGAATCCGGTTTTGTGCTTGCTGCCTGGTTGGACACGGAATTTCAACCCATTTTCGAGAATCACCGCAGGTGCGGGGACTTCGGGTGGATAGCAATCGAATGATTCCTGCTTTTGGACATGCTCTTCGGCAAACCAATAAAAGCGACAGGTCGGGAAGTGTTCGCGCAGGCATTCGAGGATGAAATCCCGCATGCGGTACATGCCAAACGCAAAAAACTCAACAACGATGAGGTCGTCAAAACGATCGACAACCAATCCGCTAAGGCTGTCCGCCTCGGAATGAATTAGGCGCCAGGCGTTGGTTTGTTCACCCAGATTGAGGATATCGCGGCGGAGTATCACCGCCTTGGATATGCGTTCGCGTATGAAGTCGGCATCCACAATACGGTCGGCATCGTGGGTGAGCATGCGTAGCGAGATACGGGAATGGCCATTGTAAAACGCGCGGCCAACGATGGTTCCATCGGGGTCGACCACTTTGACCAAACTGCCGTTAGGGATTTTGTGGCTGGGCTTTTCAACCAGGCGCTGAAAGATCCATGGGTGCAGAAAGCGCCTGGGGGAGCGCATGCGGATGACGGGCAACTGGTTGTCTGGAGGGGGCCCTGCGCTCATGCCTTGATTCCGATTTCTAGCCCGTTTTTATGGGAAGTCCCCCGCATGAAGCCAGGAGGAGCCAGCCTTAGAGCTGGGAAAACTCAGTGTCAAAACCCTGATCATAGCTTATAAATTACCCAAACCCAAGCGGTGGTGTGGACTTGGGGCAAATGACTTGTTCCTGCCGTTTGGAATGTTAGCCTATTAGTGGCGGGTTGAGGGCCGTGATTTGTGCCCCGGGCAGGCCCAAGCTGGCGAACTTTTAAAAACGGTGGATTTTATGAAATCGGATAAAAGTCCCTTCGAAATCGAGCGTCACGGGGAGATTGCGGTAATAACCCTCAGCCCGGATTTGGACGCAATGCACGAGAAAGACATGGAGTCGGCAGCAGCACTGGTTCTGCGGCCCTTGGAAGACAACCCTCCAGACGGCTTGATATTTAATCTGGGTCGGGTCAATTACATGAAGTCCTTGGTTTTATCTTTCCTGCTGCGTTGTCACCGTCGGGTCAAGCCGAGTGGTTGCGAAGTGGTGGTGGCACAACCCTCGCCGTTAATTAGGGAGCTTTTACACACCACGGCGCTAGATACCATTTGGCCAATATATGACACCGTTGCCGAGGCGATGACCGCACTGAGTGACTGACCATGGGGAAAGTATGGCTTCTCTTTATTGAACAAAAAATTCGGGTGCAGCGACGACCATGAGCGACAGCAGTTCCTTAGTTGGCACAGAAGGTCCCAAGCATGGTGACCGGGGTTCAGGTTCCCACGCATCGTTGCAGCGCTTTCCCGGAGTAATTGCCGTTAGTCGACAGCCCGGCTCAAGAGGGGGTCGTTTAGCCAATCATTTGGCCAAAAAGTGTGGATACACACTTTTTGAACGCGAGGCGCTGGAGTTTCTATCTCGCGACGCCGGCCGATTAGCGGAAATAGTCAACGAACTTGACCCGGCCTCGGAAGCTTGGGTTGAGGCCCAACTCAACAAGGCCTCTGAGGGGTTTGGGCACTTTGATGAGATTGGCAACCTTTCGCGGGCCATATTGTCTTTGGCAGCCCAAGGCGGGGTAGTGTTTCTTGGTCGGGGGGCAGGATTTTTACTGCCTCGGGAAACTACGCTGCATGTGCGTGTTGTGGCGGACCATGCCGACCGTGAGCGTTATCTAGCCCAGTGGTTAAGGCTACCCGCAGAGCAGGCCAAACATGCGCTTGCAGAAGCGGACCGTCGTCGCGAGGATTTTCTACACAGGCACTTTGGAAGGTCTTTTGCTGATCCGGTGTCTTACGATGTGACCCTCAACACCAGCCGTCTCGGTGAAGAGGGAGCCAATCTTTTGGGCCACCAGGCACTCCTGTGTCGATTTCCTGCCCAGATTGCTGCCCGCGGCACCTCGTGAATTTTTCGCCTTTCTCCCGGGGCAAGCATGGCTGTTTGGATTGTCGAAGCCTTACGCACCCCGATCGCTACTGCCAATCCGAGTACAGGCCTGTATAAGGATCTGCGATCGGATACCCTTGCTGGCAAAGTGATTCGCTCCCTAACCCACTCGCTGAACAACAAGGTGGCATTTGCAGCTCCAGATGAAGTGGTGTGGGGGGTCTCTCGCCAAGAGGGAGAGCAGGGCTACAATCTGGCGCGCCAGGCGTCGCTGGAGGGTGGGCTTTCAATCTCGGTACCGGCTTTAACCATTTGTCGAAATTGCTCCTCAGGTTTAGATGCCATTCTTATTGGCCAGGCTCTTATTGAGAGCGGGCGCCATCAAGTAGTGATTGCAGGCGGGGTGGAGCATATGGGACATGTGCCCCTCCAAGACCCACAACCGGGCCCAGTATTTCTTGAGCGATTCGGGCCCGAGGCGTTGCAAATGGTGAAGTGCGCCGAGCACCTTGCCAAGCGCTATGGAATCAGCCGCCAGCAGCAGGATTCTTGGTCTCACCTGAGCCATCTGCGTGCTGTGGAGGCCGTAGGGCGTGGTGATTTCCAAAAAGAAATCACGCCCATTAAGATACCTGGTTACATAGATCCGGCCACTCAAGACCAAACGATTCGATTTGCTAGCGACCTTGAAAAACTTTCCACACTTCAACCCTTGGATGGGGCAGACGGAACGGTGACAGCGGGTAATGCCAGCCCGGTGAATGTTGGCGCCGCCGGCGTGGTTTTGGCCAGTGATAGTTGGGTTAAAGAGCGCGGGTTAAAACCGATTGCCAAGCTGCTCGATGGTGTGGCGGTGGGCCTTGCACCGTTGGACATGGGTCTTGGTCCTGTTCTGGCGATACGAGCCTTGTTGGAGCATCACCGGATGGGGTTGGATGCGGTTCGCCACATCGAGGTGAACGAGGCGTTTGCGGCACAAGTTCTGGCGGTGATTGGTCAATTGCAGGCAGATCCAGCAAGGGTCAATCCGTTGGGTGGAGCCATTGCCCTAGGGCACCCATTGGGGGCCTCAGGAGCGCGTTTAGTGGTCACTTTAGCCCATGCCCTTTCAAAAGGTAATGGCTTTGGCTTAGCCTCTCTTTGCGTGGGAGGCGGCCAAGGCGTGGCGGCACTTCTGGCTAGCCCGGAGTAAGTTGCTATGCCATTTGAGGTAGGGTCTTAATTCAGGCTGAAATCGGGCGGGAAACGCTGGGCGGGCTTTGGGGCTGGCTCGTCCTCGGCTTCGGGGGGTGAGTTTTCCTCAAGCGAAGTCAAAAGTGTGTTGGCGCGTTCTTCGATATCGACCATTTCCAAAAGTTCTTGCTTCAGTTCCAAGGGCAACGGAAGGGCAAAGCCCAGAACATCGCACAGCATCCCTAGGGTGAGGCTTCCCTTGAAAAGCTTTTTCAGCTGGGTTTGGGCTGCTGGCTGATGAATGAACCAATCGCTAACCCGCTGCATGAGGGTTTGACGCAATTCTTCTTCTTGGTCACCAGATGCGGCAGGAACCTCGTGCAGCAACTCTACCCGTACTTCGCGGTATAGTTTTCCACTTGGCAATTCCTCAACGATCCTTGCCCTCGCCACACCTTGGAGCAGGAAATTAAAGCGCCCGTCTGGCATGCGCTCTTCCCTGAAAATATGGCCAAGGCAAATGACCGGATGAATGACCGGCAAGCCTGAAATTTGCCCTGAAGATCCCTGATCGAGGAGGCCCATTCCAATTAGCCGGTCATTCGCCAAGGCGTCGGCCATCATTTGGCGATATCGAGGCTCAAAAATGTGAAGCGGCTGGACCACATTGGGGAATAAAACTAGGTTGGGCAAAGGAAAGAGTCTGGCAACACCGGAAAATTGATCCAGCTTGGACCGGTCTTGGCTGGACATAGTGCAAAAACCCGAAAACTCAAGGAATAAGGTAAAAATACCGGTAGAACCGGCTCAAGGTTTACCAACAACCTAGTTCAACCTAACTTTAGTATAGTCCGGTAGGTGACCAAGCATTCCATATTCGGTTGCTTGCATGCAACCTCACCCCGGTGGGATTTTAGAATGGGTGGATTTACCAGATCGGTTTCGGCGGGTGCCTTGTCTCGCTGGTGCACTCAGGCCAAGCAGTACCACGATGCTGGTTTTTCCTTGGAGCAGACCTGCCGGAAGCTGGGGCGGTTGAGTGGGTCTGCGGTCCAAATTTTTTCGATGCATTTGGCAGACCAAATGGCATCTGGAGAATCATTGACCGATGCTTTGAGAGCCTGGCCGGGTCGGTTGCCCCCTCTGGTTTCACCCATGCTCGAAGCCGGGGAGACAACCGGCCGAATTGTTGAGGCCCTGAGTGCCCTTGCCGATTCGATGGGGCGGCAGGACCAATCCCAAAAGGAAATGGCCCGCCGAATGGCCTGGCCCCTGATGCAACTGGGACTTGCCTGCGGCATCATGATTTTGCTGACCGTGGTGATGGGTATGCTGCCGGGGGCCAAAACCTCCGGATTTGACCCTTTGGGTTTTGGTTTGAAAGGGTTTTCTGGTGGATTAACCCTTCTTGCCACAGTTGGTGCTTTTGGCGCATTGATAGGCACAGGGGGGTATTTCCTGTGGAAATCAAGGCATTCATCGGTGTGGCTAAAGGTTCCTCTTTTGGGCACAGCCAGGCAGCTTTTGGCCAGATCGAGGTTTGGCGAGGCGCTTGGGATGACCGTGGGGGCCGGTTTGGGGCCGCGCAAGTCGTTGGCGTTGGCGGTTCGCGCGGCGGACTTGGCACCGTGGTCAGACCGGTTGCAGGAAGGTCAGGCGCGTTTGCGGGGTGGGCGAAGTTGGCAAAAAGTCTTGGAAGATTGGCCATACCTTGGGGGTGATTGGCTTGCGATCCTTTCTGTTGGTGAAGAAAGCGGTCTGATAACCGAGTCTCTTCTCAGGCAATCGAAAATTGATGCCAACGATGGGGCCCAAAATCTGGCCCGAGCAGTCAGCGTGGGGGCTGGTGCCGCCTGGCTCACCTCTGCAGGCTTTGTTATTTTCCTCATTTTCAGGATTTTCAGTTCCTACATAAGTGCCTTGGGCGTGTAGGGCAACCATCAATCTGCGTTGATATCGGCCTGAAAATTCACTATTCTGGAGATATGCCGGGGCATAGCTCAGCCTGGTAGAGCGCTTGGTTCGGGACCAAGAGGCCGCAGGTTCGAATCCTGTTGCCCCGACTTTAAAAAATGTCGGCTCCTGGCGTTGTATCCTGGGAGTTGATACCCATCTTGTTTCAGAACTTTTTGACGTATTGTAGGGCGTAGAATCCGGTTCAAAGGACTGGCCGATCAAAGCATGACGTCACTTTGAATTGACGCAACCCATGTGCTTATAAGCCGTTGGCAAGTTCAAATCCCGTCATCTGTTTCGCAGTCGGTGACGGTTTCCCCTATCCTCAACCGATTGTCGAAGTTCTCACGCATCTTTTCGCGCCCGAACCAAGCGGTAGACCGGAACCGCTGTCAGCATGAAGCGGTCAGGGGAAAAAGCGATTTTACAATGAACTTTCTCGCCCTGAACGGGGAATATCCTTCATGGTGATTCCCTCAACAGCCCCGGATAACGAATTTATCCGCCGAGCTCAGGCAGGTGATGGGAGGGCATTTCAGCGGCTCGCGGAGCTACACACCGAGTCTCTCTATCGTTCTGCGCTCGGGATGTGTCGCGATCGCCACAAAGCCGAGGATATCGTACAAGAGACGCTGATTGAAGCGTGGCGTTCGCTCGGTCGGTTTGATTCACGCTGCCGTTTTTCAACGTGGCTGTACGGCATCCTGCGGCATCGTTTCTTGAAGACATGTCGCCATCGGTCGGACGGGCAGCTTGCCTCTCTGAATGGCGATCCATTTGAAACGTTGACGCAAAAGTCGCTTGGCCCAGAGTCTCTGTTTCAGATGTCTGAAGACGCCGAGAGGGTGCATCGCGCGGTTGCGGGACTTCCTGACAAACATCGGCAGGTCATCGAGTTGCGATTTTTTGCCGATGCCAGCTTGGATGATATCGCGGCGGTTCTGGATGTGCCGCTAGGAACAGTGAAGTCTCGACTTCATCATGGTCTCGAAAAACTTCGCCAACTGAACTTGGCGGTGAACCTTTTTCCCTCCGTTTAGGAATCATGAATGAGGCACCCATGATTGACGAACTCCAGCACTGTGAATCCCGATTCGAAGCCATCAGCCTTTTGGCGGCTGGTTGTTTGTCACCCAAGGAAGAGCATGACTTGAGGCAGCATATCGCGACATGCAGCGGTTGCCTCGATCGGTTGGAACAGTCCACTTCAGTTTGCTTGGGCTTGCGATCGGTGCGACTGTCTTCGAATAACTTAGAGGCATCCGCACTTGTGTCGCGAGTGATGGCAGAAATTTCAGCGACGAACGCTGGGGCAGCTCAATGGGATGACCGCGAATTGGGAGTACAGTTCTTGGCCTTCTTCGGCTTGGAAGCAGTCTTGACGCACGCGAAGGAAGAACAACCACGACGGGAATCCTGCCAGGCAAAAGACCCAAGTTCGAGCCATGGCGGCAGCGCCGAAATCGAAGCAGGGGCGCGTCTCCTAAAATTCTTCGGTCTCCCCGTGGCCTCGTGAGCCTCGGAGCGACTGAGAAGAGACGGGAGTTGTTGGGCAGGCAAGGGCGCTTTGGCTGCTCATTTCATCAAACTAGAATTCTACGAGGAGCGACAATCATGAACCTGAAAGCCAATGTCAAGGACCTCTACGCGATGCTTTTCCAAGGCCGGACGGAGGAAGCCTGGGAAAAATACTATGCCGAAGACGTTGTCAGAAGGACCGAGTGGGAAACGCGTGTCGGCAGGACTCAGAACCGAGACGAAGATAGGGAATTCGTCGATAATGTGGAATCGTGGAAGTCCAATGAAATCACGGCCATGGGTGCCGATGAGGAACGTGAAGTGACCATGGTCCAATTCTCCCAGGAATTCATGCATAAGAAGTTTGGACCGTTGCGGCAGGAAATTGTCATCGTTCAGCGATGGCGAGATGGACGTGTTTACGACGAGTCCGTCTACGTGATGAAGCTCAACAACAAGAGTGGCGGACTGCCCTCAAGAACGAACTGGCGATTGGTCTCCCAGGTGATCGATGGCAAGAACCAGCCAGTTGATGGGACGACTGTAGTGACCTCGATGGGTAACAATTTTTCCGTTACACAAGACGGAGTCGAGGTGATGAAGGGAACGGCCCGCGTTGTTTCGGACGGTACCCCCATGCAGCAAGATATCGCGCTCGACCGTGGTCCAAACGCCGGTAAGACGTTCCGGCAGATTATCAAAGTCGAGAGCGATAAGATGATCGCGTGTGACGGACCGCCCGACGGAGAGAGGCCGACCGAGTTCACGAGCGAACCTGGCAGCGGTCGGACGCTGGCCGTCTGGCTTCAGGTCAAGCCTGAAGACGCTTCCTGAGTTCAATCCACAGTGATGAAATGCCGGTACCGTAGGCTGGGGCTCTGGAACCAGTCTTAGCGCTGTAATAATTCCATAAGACGTTCGCAGTGGATGACAGAGACCGTAACCGCTTACGAGAATTGCTTTTGCAGGCCGATTCGACTTCGAATATCAATTCCCCACCCGCTGATTCCTGCCAGAAAAAGTTCAATAGCCGTCTTGTCAGACCGACTTTTTTCCAAAGTAAGCCCTTCGATCAACGAGTCGAAGAGTTTTCTCCTTTCCAGGTAAAGGGTTGCGCCGTCAAAAGCCAGGTCCAAACAGACGATTTCCAGCAAAAGCCACTTGGCGTCGAAATCGGCCTGACCAATTTGGCGACAAGGTTTTGCGAGAGTTCAAACGCCTTGATCGCAAGATTGGCGTTTTCATGCCGGCCCCGTGTCTGAGCCTCGGTTTCATCAGTCAACCGTGACTACCGCTACCGAAGTTTCCGGCTCCTTCTTGTTTAGAGGTCTCCTTCCATTTCCTTGTGCAACCGCATTTCCAGAAGTTCGTCTTGCTGGCGTCGGAGTTTCGCAAGCTGATTGTTGATATCGACTACCCGCTCGCTTGCTTCCTTCTGTTCGGATTGCGTCCGCTTCCGCAGAACCTCCACCACCCAATCCCGAACGTCATGATCGGCAATACGAAGCGTCTGGAAGATCGCAAGGATTTGCTCGTACAGGGTGGCTTGCTTGAGCCGGATGCGGGGGTGGTCGTGGGCGTTGTACTTCGCGCAACGGTAGTAGAAGTAATTGCGGACGCCACCGCCCTTCAGTTTCTTGGCGACCGCCTCATTCGTGATCGTGTGGCCACAATGACCGCAGGTGATAAACTCGCCGCCGTAAAGAAGCTCATGGGCTTGAGATCCCCTGACTCTGAAAGTCTGAACTTGCTCTCAGGTCGTAGCATCAACGATGTGGTGGTGCGTGCCGGGCTACCATTCGCCCTGGAACCAAATCTGGCTGATGTATGACCGATCTTAAGAATGTCCGCGATCTTGCTCCGGGTGAACCAAGCCTTTAATGGAGTGTACCGAAAGCCCTCTCGTACAAGTCGCTCGAAAGCGTCATCAAGCGTGCAGCCGTTATAAGCGTATAACTCGAAGATACGGCGGACGGTGCGGCCATGCTCGGCATGAAAGCAAACCAGTGACTGACCTCTTTCAGGTAGTTTTTGGGGCCGTATGGTACTTTCTGCGGAAACAATCCCGCCATCACTCGTTCTACACCCTCTTTCATGTCAACCGATTGCTGTTGAGTCTGGAACATCGCCAAATTCGCTAAATTGCCGACGCTCATCCAACCTGCGGGCGTGTGCGGCAACGGCTGTGAAGTAAACTCCACTAGTACCCTATTCCGGTGTTCAGGAGATTTGGGAAGGCAACTACCAGCGACTCGACGCGTTACTCGCCGAGTTGAACCAAGGACAGAAAAATGAGCGAAAGAAATGAAACCTGCTGAAGTGGGCACGCCGTCAGAACGAGAAGTGCTGGTGAAACGCAGCTTTGATGCGTCGGTCAATCTTGTGTGGCAGGCATACACAGATCCCGCGCTGATGCGTCGTTGGCTAACGGCCATACCCGGATGGTCGATGCCGGTTTGCGAGATGACGACCCATGTGGGTGGGAAGTATCGCTGGCGCTGGCGAGACAACGCGAATGGCCAGGAGTTTGGGTTCACGAGAGAGATGCTAGAGGTCGCAGTGCATTCGAAGATCGCGCATACGCAAATCTACGACACGGGCGACTGCGACTTTGGATCGATGGGAGGTGAGCCGTCGATTATCACCGTGGTTTTCAACGAGACCAACGGGATCACGCATGTGGTGACCTCGATCAAATATGCATCGAAGGCCGATCGCGATGCGGCAATGTCAACCGGAATGACGGACGGCATGGAGATGAACTATAAGCAGCTCGACGGAGTACTGGCGAGTTAGGTCGCGTTGCATTGCTCACGCACCTTCATCCGCATTCGACAGAACGGCCATCATTAATCTAGAGTTTACCATCCTCGATTTTCCGTTGAACTCCAGGTTCCCAGCCCCGGGTGTCGGGCAGAATAAGTTCGATAGTCGTCTTGTTGCCACGAATGGAAATAAATATGCCGCAAGCTCTTTGCTATTTATGGTTTGCGGCTTTCATTTTTTGGTAAGTACTAAAAATTTAGATATATCTGGTAGTTTAATTGCCCGGGCTGGGTGAAGTAATTAGGGCAAACCCCAGTCGCAAGCCGTTGGAATGGGGCAGTGAATTACCAAGTTGTCAAAGAACCAGGAACAGGCAGTAGTGGGGCTGCCCCGGGGCTTACCGTTGGAATTGCCCTGTATGTTTCGCGAACATTCCCAGAGTTTGATGGGATGAGCTGATTCGTTACGAGATGGATTTTGGAAATTTCTTGGAGGAGTCAAAAAGGCCGGGATGATATGCTTTGATCATGATTGATGGACTGGCCAATTGGCTGGGGATCGATTAGCTGTGTTAGGTGCGTTGACCAAAAAGACTGATGGAAATCAACCCATGAGCCACTTGCACTTTGATAACCGATTTGATCGGCGCAGTTTTTTGGTGGCAGGCATTGGGCTGACAACTGCCCGCGGGGAGGGTTCGTGGGCGCAGGGAGAAGAATCTGATGCAAGCTTGGTGGAAGAGAGGGACCTTGCAGGCTTGCAGGTAGCGCTTGAGACTGGGAAGGTAACTTCAAGGGCCTTGGTGCAAGCCTACCTTGACCGGATTGAGGCCATTGATCGCAAAGGGCCGATGCTGAACAGCGTGATCGAGGTTAACCCAGAGGCTTTGGCAATAGCCCAAGAGCTGGATCGCGAGAGAAAAGACAAAGGGCCCCGTGGCCCATTGCACGGCATTCCGATTCTTTTGAAAGACAATATTGCTACCGGTGACCGCATGGAAACGACGGCAGGGTCGTTGGCTTTGGTTGGATTGAAGCCGCCCAAGGATGCCGTGGTAGCGGAGCGATTGCGTCAGGCTGGGGCAGTGATATTGGGGAAAACAAATTTGAGCGAATGGGCGAACGCTCGCAGCTCCAATTCGACCAGCGGGTGGAGCGGGCGAGGTGGCTTGACCAAAAATCCTTATGCGCTGGACCGGAATCCATCCGGATCCAGCTCAGGTTCTGGAGCGGCGGTGGCGGCCAGCTTGTGCGCTGCGGCCGTGGGAACCGAGACGGACGGATCGATCCTTTCACCCGCCTCTGCCAATGGTGTTGTCGGGCTGAAACCAACGGTGGGTTTGGTTAGCCGAACTGGCATCATCCCGATTTCTGCGACGCAGGATACCGCCGGGCCGATGGCCCGCACGGTGCGAGATGCAGCCATCTTGTTGGGGGGTATGGTGGGGAATGACCCGGATGACAAGGCGGATTTGGTCTCTGGCCGGCCTGATGGATTACCAAAAGATTACACCAAGGCTTTACAAGCTGGCGGCCTGAAAGGTGTGCGCATTGGCGTGGCGCGGAATTTTTTCAAATTCCGGGAAAATGTCGATCCAATTTTGGCGAAAGCACTGGAGCTGCTTAGTGCCGAGGGGGCAGTGCTAGTTGACAGCAATGACTTACCCAAGGGAGGCAGCTTTGGCGGGGCCGAAACGATAGTTTTATATTATGAGATGAAAGCGGGATTGAATGCCTACTTTGCCACTTTGGGGCCAACTTCCCCAATTCGCACGGTGGAGGATGTGCTTGCCTTTAATAAGAAAAATGCAGGCCGGGAACTTCAATACTTTGGTCAGGATTTTTTGGAGAAGGTTGCTACAAGGGGGGATTTGGACAGCAAGGAGTATAAGGATGCCTTGGCCCGGTGCAAGCGTGTGACTCGCAAAGAAGGCTTGGACCGAGTGATGGGCAATTTGAAGCTGGACGCTGTTGTCGGGCCTTGTAGCGGCCCACCTGGTGTGACAGATTTGGTGTCAGGTGATCGGTCTAGCGGCGGATACGACCTGATTTCGCTAGCGGCAGTAGCTGGTTACCCTAGCATCTCGGTGCCCGCAGGCA
>CAIWHS010000322.1 GCA_903912515.1 uncultured Planctomycetaceae bacterium | reverse complement strand
GGCGCTCCCGGATCAGGCATCACCGCATAAGCAAGGTTGGCCGAGGCCTCGGGCAAACCATCCAGATTCACCACCTCAGGGGGCGGTGGTTCCTTCTTGGGCTGCTTGGCTTTACCCTTCCTGCCGCCATGCTGCACAGCGAGTGTAACCGCCTCGGTGCTCGGTACCACAGTCGCGTCCACCGCTGCCGCTTCGCCGGCAGTAGCTTCGGTTGCTACAGGCTCGCCTTCAGGAGCTTCAACAGTTTCGGCAATCGCTTCCGCACCGGCCTCAGCCACGGGCTCTGTCACTACCTCAGCCACGGGCTCTGTCACTGCCTCAGCCACTGGCTCTGTCACTGCCTCAGCCACTGGCTCTGTCACTGCCTCAGCCACTGGCTCTGTCACTGCCTCAGCCACTGGCTCTGCTTCATGCGCGGCAGCTTCAGCTTCCAGAGCTGCCTGAGCTGCATGCGCCGCTTCGGCTGCCAAAGCTGCCTCCGCTGCCAAAACCTCGGGCCCCTTCTCCCGGCGAATGCGCAAATCACGCAGCACCGTTGCCACCAGCTCTTCAGCTTGGCGCGAAGCGGAACCGCCCCCAACAGCGACCAATTCCACCTCAAAACGGCGCAAAAGCTCTTCCAGCTTCCGCTTGGCATGCTCCACATGCGCTACCCCGCCTTGCGGATGCAAGGTTGCATACTCAAGTGGCTTGCCCGCCTCGTCGATCACCGCCACGCGGAATCCATGGCGGAATGTCGGGTCAACACCCAATACCTTGCGACCGCTCATGGGCGGCGTCATCAACCGCACCCGCAAGTTGCGCTCTTGCACCACAGCCGCTTGCTCTTCCGCGCGCGTCGTCAAATCGCGACGAATATCACGCTCAACAATAGGTATCAAAACCTTTTCCAGCGCCACACGAGCCACTTCGTTCAGAAAGGCAGCATGCGGGTGGTTGGCCAGCAATTCAGGCCTTTCCAAACGGTGAAATCGCGCGGCAACCGGAAACGTCGGCGCATGCCGCGGCGGAGTCGGTACCGCTGGCGCCTCCACTGCGGGGGCAGATTCGCCCCCCAAAGCCAAAGGAACCTCTGCAGCCTCGGTGCTCACCGCCTCGCTGGCGGTCACTTCCGTGGCCAACGCTGCCTCGGCATCCACCACAGGTGTGGCTTCCGCTTCAGTTGCCGCTACTACCACTTCTTCTGCAACCGTTGCGACCTCTGCCACCTCAGGTTCAATCACTTCGGTGGCCGCGACAGCCACCGCGACTTGTTGCTTTTCAGGAACGAACGAACCACTAGCCACGCCACTATAAGAAGGCACAACCGTCTCTTCGGGGCCGGGCAATGGCATGCGGGCAAGTAACAGCGCCATCGCTGCGTCACGGTCCCATTCCAGTGATACACCCACCGCTCCGGAGCGCTCTGCGCGCGCTAGACCCAACACCCGGTGCGCTGGTATCTGCTTGATCGTGTCCGAAAACTGCCAGTATTCCTTGTGCTCACTCGCCACAGCCTCGTTCACACCCGGGTTTCGCCCGCTGCGCACTCGCGCCGTTTCCCAAATCATGTGCCGCAGCCCGCTGCGAATGTCAGGGGCATCAGCCACCACCTCGGCCAAAATCAGCTTCAACCCGTCACGAATTTCGTCGGCTGTGCCTATCCCTCTTTCAGGATCAGCCAAATCCTGCACCAGCGATTCAAGCGATGCTCCATCCGGCAACACCGGGTCTGCAAGCCAAATCGCCTCAGCCAAGTTGCCCAAGCCCTTATCGCGAAACGGCGCGGAAATACTACGACGCCTCGGGCGCAAAGGTGCCTGAATATCCTCCAACCGCCTCGGATGCTCCGCTTCGTTGATGGCCTCTTCCAGCAACCCGTTCAACCGCCCCTGAGCCGTCAGCGACGCAATGATCTCACTCCTGCGCCCGGCCTGCGCTTTCTGCTTCGCAATCAGGTCGTGAATCCGCCACACCGCCTCTTCAGGCAAACCAAGGGTCAGGTCGCGACGATGCCTGGCGATAAACGCCGGCTCGTGCCCGTCCGCTAGCAGGCGGGCCACCTTTTCCACTTGAGTACGACGCACTTGCAGCATCTGTGCAATGCGCGAGGCGTCAAAATCAGGGTCAACAGGCCGTTCGTTACCGACGATCTCGTTACCGACGGTCTCGTCGATTCGTTCTTCGTTGGCCTGCTCTTGGGTTGGTTCCATATCAGACGGGTTCCGACAAAGGGGCTCGCGCACGCGGATAAAGTGTGTGGCTTGTGCCCCATGTTTATTAAAAGCGCCCAGTGGCGCGGGTAGACAATTACGCCTTGTACTTAACCCTATCACCAGTCATCCAAACGGGTTTAGGCTACGGTTGCGTGGGCCTCACTGTCAAGCAACCCGGTTTTTTTAGCCGTTTTCTCACATCCATTCTTATCCTAGTCTGCCCGGCCTCCGGCCATCATTATGGCTCCGCCACTTGACCTACAACCACTCGTAAGTATACAATTGTACAGTACCGCAAAGCCCTCAGCGGGCCCAACGTAGTCGCACAGCCCGTGGGTGGAAACATGGCCAAATTACCCATCCAGCCTAGTCATCCAGGTGCGCCTCCATCACCCCCTCACAATTTGCCCAAGGCAAGCCAGACCTCCCCCCTCGCCAAAACCGACACCAACTACCGCCCCCTCATCCTGCATTTGGATGTCGATGCCTTCTTTGCCTCCGTCGAGCAGCGTGATGACCCCCGTCTGCGCGGCAGGCCTGTAGCCGTCGGAACTGGGGTGGTTGCCAGCTGCAGCTACGAGGCAAGACGCCACGGCGTGCGCACCGCCATGCGGCTCCGCGAGGCCAAAGCGCTCTGCCCAAGCCTGCGAATCCTGCCCGGCGATTACCGCCGTTACGAACTCGCAGGCAGACGCATTGCCGGTGCCTGCAACGACATCACCCGCAGGGTGGAAGTGGCAGCACTCGACGATCTATACCTGCAAATTCCCGACATGATTGATCCCCTTTCGCCCACCGAGCCGGTCGCCTTGGCCGACAAACTACGCGAACAGGTCCGTGCCGAGGTGGGCCTTGAAATATCGGTTGGCATGGCGCGGGGCCGCTTCATTGCCGGCGTGGCCACCTACCATGCCAAAGAATGTCGCCGCCGCCAGGCAACCGAATGCCAAGGAACCCCTCCCCCTTCCCCTACCCGTCTGGTTCCACCAGGGACCGAGCGTGAGTTTCTCGAGCCGTTTTCCTCGTCGCTCCTGCCCGGGGCGGGCGCGCTCAACGCGCGCAGGCTTGCCGAATACGGCCTGCAAACGATGGCGCAAGTGGCCGCCGCCCCCAGACACCTGCTCGAAGGCCTGTTTGGCAACCCCGGACGCCTGTGGTCCAGCCTGGCCGCGGGCATCGACGACACCACCCTGCGTGTCGAAAAACCCGCTGAGACCCTGTCGAGAAGCACCAGCCTCGAGCCGCCGATCGCCGATGGGCCAGACGGGCACCTCCGCGCCCTGCTCGATTATTTGGTCACCCGGGCCACACTCGAACTGCGCTCACGCGGCCGTGTGGCCGGCGGCCTGCGCATTCATGTCCGCTACGGCGACTACGCAGCCGACGACGGCCACACCAAAATCTCACCCGCAGCCGACGACGATGCCACCCTGCGCGCCGCGGCTCACGACCGGCTCACCCGGGTGCTCACCCGCCGGCTGCCGCTGCGCTCCATTGGTATCGAGTTCACAGCGCTTGCGCCACGCGCCACCCAGGGCCAACTGTTCACCGAGCCCGCAACGGGAAAACGCCGACAGCTCGATGCCTGTGCCGATGCCATCCGCGCCCGCTTCGGCTTTCTCTCCATCCGGCCGGGCGCAACCCTGGTGCTAGACGACCGCTTCACCCGCGACGAAGACAACTACCATCTTCGCACACCCTGCCTCACCCGATGAATCAGCCCGAAAAATCACATCCCGCCAGCACCCGCAAACGCCCGGGGTGAACGGTGGCCGAAAGCTTGCTGACACGCATGGGCGGCAAAACAGATAATTCACCATCGGTATGGGCTATATAAGCCCCGCTTGGCGCGATCTCCATCTCCACCCGCTTCGCCCGCCCCTGCCAGACTTTCGGGTGGCTCAGCGTGGTGCCAAGGGCCATACCCGGCAAAAGGGCCAAAATCTCGGTTGTCGCCAAAGGCTCGGCAGCCACCACATCAAACAGGCCGTCGGTCAGGCTTGCACCTGCGGCCACCACGAAATTCCCCTCGCGCGGCCCAAGCGCCAGGGTCACGGTGAGCCGCTCGCGCTCGGGAACCGCATTGCCATCAACCCAGATTCGCCATGGCCCATAAGACTTGTTAGTGGCCAGCGCCCGCCAGATCGCCAAACCATACAGGGGCAAACCACGAAGGTGCCTGATCTTCCGCGATTCCAGCGTCACTTGGCCGTTAAAACCCACACCCATTCCGTTGACAAACCAGGTTCCACCAGGCTTGCCTTCCACTGTTGTCCACTCAAGCTGTCCAACATCAGCCAAAACAGCAAGCGGCTTCCGGCCTGGCCGCTTCCACCAATTGCGATCCAGCTTCAAGGCGCACGCGTAATCGTTGGCCGAGCCGATAGGCAACACCCCCAGCACCACATTGGCGTTGCCCGATTGCAAAAGGCCGCAGGCCACCTCATGCACTGTGCCATCACCCCCCGCGGCTGCCACCACAGCCCAATCGCCCGCTTGGGCGGCCTCACGCGCCAGTTCAATTCCATGCCTCGGCGATTCCGTCAGAACCAACCGGTCCAAAGGCCCTAATAACCCCCGCAGCAGATTAAGCGAGGTCGCCGCCCTGCCGCGGCCCGCGGAAGGATTAGCGATCACCAAAACCCGATCGGCAAACCACATGCGAACCCCGCCAGCCCAAAACCATGGAACACAACCCCTCACTGTTGGTAGATTACACCCTTTGGGTGGATGGGTGGCATGGCGCAGCGATTGGACGGCATTTTGGTGTTGAACAAGCCGGGGGGGATAACTTCCCGCTTGGCAATCGACAAAGCGTGGTGGTGGTTGCCCAGAGGCACCCGCATCGGCCATGCCGGAACCCTTGATCCCATGGCCACAGGCGTGCTCCTCGTTTGCGTCGGTCGGGCCACCCGGCTGATCGAACACCTGCACAACCAGCCCAAAACCTACCGCGCCGATATTCTCTTCGGTGCCAGCAGCACCACCGACGACGCCGATGGCCAAATCACCGCAGTCCCCCTTCCCGCCGATCCCGGTCGCGAGGCGTTTATCGAGTTGCTGGGGCGGTTTGTGGGCACCATCCAGCAAGTCCCCTCGGCATTCTCCGCCGTTAAGGTCGATGGCGCCCGGGCCTATACCCTGGCCAGAAATGGGGCCCCGCCCGAATTGCAGCCTCGCCCGGTGCAAATCGACCAGATCGAACTGCTGCACCTGGACTGGCCCAAAGCGACCATCCGCGTCCAGTGCGGCAAAGGCACTTACATCCGCTCGTTGGGCCGGGATCTGGGAAATGCGCTGGGAACTGCGGCCTACCTGACCGAGCTTTGTCGCGAAAAGGTTGGCAACTTCACCCTGGAAAATGCCGTCGACTTTTCCACACCTAAAGAAGAGGTGCTCAACCGGTTGGAACCGCTGGTTCTCGGCGTGCCTGATCTGCACAAAGTCGAAATCTCGGGCGAACCGCTTGAACGGCTGTTTCAGGGCCAGAAACTCACCCGCGACCAACTCACGACACTGGGGGTCGAGCTACCACCCCTGCGCGAAGGCGAAACAATTGCCATGGTGGAACAGGGCTGCCTGAAGGTTCTGGCCCAGTGGAGTGGCGACCAACTTCGAACCCGCAAAGCTTTTCTGGACAAAGAATGCCCAGAAAACACCGAATCGGCCTAAATTGTCAGTTTCATCCGCCCTTCCAAGACCACTCGCCTTCGGCTGTACGCTGCGGGTACCATCAAGCACTTGGAAAAAAACGACCCGATTGGCGGTGGGAGGTGACCCTTGAACACCCGTGGCTGGCTGATGATGGGACTGGGGCTTATCCTCACGGCAGTCGGGCTGGCTGTGGCCCTTATCCGCCCTATGGCCCCGCTGAAGGCGGTTCCCATGCCCCAAAAAGATGAATTCGCCCAAGACAGGGCCCCACCCAAAGTAACCCAGCCACCGTTCGATGCCGCCCGCGCCATGAAGCATTTGGAAGACATCTGCGCGATCGGCACCCGGGTCAGCGGTTCGGCCGGCATGGACAAGCAGCAAAAGGTTCTCGAAAAACACTTCACCGAGCAAGGTGCCAAAGTCACCTGGCAGAAATTCGAAGGCAAACAAAAAAGCACGCGGGCCACCACCGCCATGGCTAACCTCATCGCGAGCTGGCACCCTGACCGCCCGGTGCGTGTGATCATTTGCTCGCACTACGACACCCGGCCCCGCGCCGACCAGGAAACCGACCGCCGTAAAAAAGAGCAACCCTTCCTCAGCGCCAACGACGGCGGCTCAGGCGCGGCCCTCCTCATGGAAATGGCCCGCCACATGAAAGACCTGCCCTGCGAGCTGGGCGTCGACTTTGTGCTCTTCGACGGCGAAGAATGGGTACTCGAGCCCGAGGACGAATACTTCCACGGCTCCAAGTTCTTTGCCAGCGAATACAAAAAACAGCGCGCTAGTGGCAAAATCCGCTACCGTTCAGCCATTCTGCTCGACATGATCGCCGGCAAAGAGCCGCGCTTCCCGGTCGAGCAAAACTCGTGGTGGTCGGCTCCCCGCTTGGTGGAAGAGGTCTATGGCATCGCCATCGAGCAAGGTGCCACTTTCTTCGAGCCGCGCAAGTTCAGCTCCACCCCCGTGCAAGATGACCATGTGCCCCTCAACGCGGCCGGCATCCCGGCCATCGACCTCATCGATTTCGATTACCCGCATTGGCACAAGATCACCGACACCCCCGAAAACTGCTCGCCAGATGGTATGAAGCAGGTGGCAGGGGTGCTCTTCACCTGGCTGCAACGAGTCCGCTAAACCCGCAAAAGGCAATCGCCCATGGGCGCGCAACAGCTTTGGTTTGGGATCATTCTCACCGCCGGGATGGCTGGCACCGGCTTGGTGTCCGCTTGGCGGCAAGTGCTGGTCTTGCGAAATGACCGCGAAACCATGCCCGCCGCCGCCTTTTTCCGGGCCCAGGCCTTCCGCAGGTTGTTCTGCTCGCTTCTGCTCATTGCATTGGGGGTGATGATGGGCCTGGCACTGGCCGTGCTGGAAGGTCCCGCCCAAACCATCGTCGACGAGCGCGACGCCGCCGACTTGGCCGGCACAGAGTTCCACCTGTCCGACACTCAAGAACGCTTCGCCAGCCTTTACGGTCTGTTCTGGGTTGGCTTTTTGGTGCTGCTGTTTGTGATGCTGGCAGTGCTCGCCTGGGACATGTGGCTCTTGCGGCGGCTCCACCTCCATTCGCTTCGGGAACGCAACCGCCAAAAGCGCCAGATCATTGAAAGCACCATCGAAGCCCGCCGCGAAAACGACTGAAACACCAAAAACCTCACTGGCAACCTGCCGTAAAGAAAAAAACGCCCTCCCAAACTGCCCTGCCTGCACAAATCGGCACCATTCAACCCTTTTGCCAAAGTCTTACCCCTTCTCGAACCGATCTGACCTGAAGAAGATACAGACCCCATCCCGCACGGGGAGTGTTGATAGTGCTCCGACCCGTTCATAGGGCCACCGCCTTGGCCCTACTTGGGGCTGCACCCCTGACCAGCATCGTGGCCTCCATGGCCATTTCTGCTGGTCTGGCCCACGCTGGCCAGGTGTCGCCATTGCCCGGCAGTTGGCGGTTGCAAAGCCCCTTGGCGCAGTCACTCGACCAATTGGTTGTAGGCGATCTGCTCGATTTGAATCTTGTCTGCCTGCCCATCTCGGTGGTGGGTGACAACTCCACCCCTCTGCCGGTGGCCGAAGCCGCCATGGTGCCCGCAGGCGATATCGAGGACCTCTGGGCCCGCACAGCCCGCGGCACACCCGGTTTGGCGGTATCGAACGGCCTTGCCAACGAAGGGTATTCGCGGCTGCAACAGGCCGGCTCCATGCACTCCACCCGCGACCGGTTCACCCGTGAAAGCGTGCTGCTGCGCGCCACAGGCGAAGCCCTGCTGGCACAGTCTTCCGCCGAGGCGGCAGCCGAGGTTGCCAAGGCACAGCGCGAGGTCGCCGAATTGTGGGCGGAATTGCGCTCGGCCCAAGAAGGCGCTGCCATCCTTGAATTTTCCAACAAAAAGCTCGAAGACGCCCTGAAATATGCCCGTGATCTAGCCATGGAGCGCAAACCCGAGTTGCGTGCGCTGGTCGAGGGTCTGGAAGGCGAACGCGCTGCAAGGCGCATGAAAAAACTGGAACTGGAACGCAAGGTCGATCAAGGGCTGGTCCGTCTGCGCCACCTGTGCGGCGAACCGGTTGAAGGCAACCTGCAAGTTCCCGGCGACCGCCTGGAAGACCCGCAAATGGGCGGCCTTCCCAGCCTGGAAGATTCGCTCGAGGCAGCCTCGTCCCGCGGTCCGGCCATTGCCGAACTCGACAACCTGGTAGGCACGCTGGAAGGCCAGATGTGCGCGCTGCGCCAAAACAAACCCAGCATGGGCGGTCGAGATTTCGACAAACTGCGTCTGGAATTGAGCCAGCAGTTGGAAGTGGCAGCGGGCAAGCGTCGCGAGTTGGAAGCGGTGCTGCGTCAAGCAGCGGCCGAATCGCTCGCAGCACTCAGGCCGCTTTACGAGCAGCATCGCCACGCCAAAGACGCGCTGAGCCAAGCACAGGCCAGCGCAGATGTGATTGAAAAATTCATCAAAGAGCGTCGGCCCGAACTGGGGCCCACCGAACAACTCGCTGCCTTGAAGGCGATCGAGCTTGCCCGCCAGGAAGAACTGAAACTGCGCGTGGCCTACCGCCAAGCCCTTCTGAAACTTGATTTGGCAACCAGGCCTGTGGTGGGACGCTGATTCAATTTTTGTTAGCGGTCTGGCAACTAGACTATTAAAAAATAAATCCCCGCCTATCGCGAACCCGGATCCGGGGTGGTCGCAAATGACGGGGTGTTGGCACAGGGTTCCCACGCCCTGCACCGCCCTGAACTGAAACGCGCAATCACCGGGCTTGTCTCCTGCGACGCTTCCGCCGAGTTTGTTTTTTGCCCTTGCGCATCCCTGTTTCAGAACGCTGGTAATACCGGTCCAAAGCAGTGAACCTTGAAGCCCCACCCCGTTACCCACGGATCCACAGGCGCCTCGGGTATTTCCCCTCACCGGCCGAACGAGTCGACCGGGTCTATCATGCATTATGCAACCCCCTGCGAACGAGGCCAGCGACAACGGGGGAAAAACCGCTAACCCCTTGCCAAGCCGGCCTTTGAAGCAGACCTCAGCGCAATATCCACCAAAACCCGCGAAGATACCCATCCGTCAAACTTGCCCCCTTTGTCGCGGTGCGCTCAAATCAACAGGAATCATGGCCAAACTTTCTTCCGTTCCATTGGAATTCGCCCAAAAGCTCAGGCACCTGCCCGAGCTGCTGGCCCTCCAGGCCCGCAGCTTTCCCAACCAAGTTCTCTGGCGCACCCACACCCGTCAGCTGACCACCTTGCAATGGCATACTTCCAGCCTGCAATTCGCCGCCAAACTGATCCGCCTTGGGGTCCAGCCAGGTGAGCCGGTTGGCCTGCGCCTGGCCGAAGGGCTCGATTGGCCAATCGCCCTGTTTGGCATCTGGTCTGCCGGGGCGGTGGCCTTGCCTTTGCCAATAACCCAATCGATCACCCTAACCAGTCATTTTCTGGCCCGCGCCCAAGTCAAGCGGGTGGTGGTAGCCAGGCACAATCACCCCCTGAAGGCAACCTTCCAAACCATCGCTTTCAGCCGAACTCACCTGCGCCCCTGGCAGAAAGTGACAAACCAATCCAAACACTCGGTGGCAACGCGCCTGGAAAGCATTGGCCCCCATTCGATTGCCCTGCTCGCCCCCACCTCAGGCACAACCGGCGCTCCCAAGCTGGCGCTCCTTAGCCACAACAACCTACTGCGCAGCGCGACAGCCCGGGCCGAACTGGTGCGCCACCAACCCTTCGACCGCGTGCTAAGCTGGCTGCCGCTGTCGCACCTCTACGCGCTGAATGCCGATCTCATCAAAGGGTTGTTGGCCAGGGTCGAGGCGGTTCGCCTGCCGGGGCCCAAAGGTATACTGCGTGCGCTCAAGCACTGGAGCCCCACCCACTTCCAAGCCGTGCCCCGGCTCTACGAAAAAGTCTGGCACCTCATTGCCACCCAAGAAAACCAATTGACATCCTTAAAATGCTTATTAGGCGGCCGCTTGCGCTGGGCCGGCTGCGGCGGAGCGCCCCTGCCCGATTGGCTCGCCCAGAAATATGCCCGCCTGGGCTTGCCCATTTTGGAAGGCTACGGCCTCACTGAAGACTCACCCCTGGTCACCATGAACACCCCCGAGGCCTGCAAGCCCGCTACCGCCGGCCGGGTAGTCCCCGGCATGCGGGTACAGATCAATGCCGATGGCGAAATTCTGGTCGCCGGCGCAGGCGTGATGCCCGGCTACCACAACGATGCAAAAGCCACCGCGGACACCCTCCGCGACGGCTGGCTGCACACAGGCGATATCGGCCAAATGGATGGCGACTTCCTGCGGGTGACTGGCAGAAAAAGCGACACCATCCTCCTCAGCACCGGCCGCAAGGTCATGCCCGCCAAAGTCGAAAGCGCCCTTCTCGCTCTGCCTTGGGTTGAAAACGCCCTGGTGTTCGGCGAAGGCCAGGCACGCGTTGCCGCACTCATCCAACCCAAAGCCAACTCCACGCCCAATTGGGTGCCCCACAAGCTTCCCGGCCTGGAAGACCACGAACAACCCGCCCGGCTTGTGCCCTTGTCCAGGCCCCTGTCGCTAGCCTTGGGCGAAATCACCCCGCTTGGCAAAATGAACCGCAGTATCATTCTGCGCAACTTGAAGCCTGAGCATTTTAAGGAAGCCTAACCCCATGATCCACCTGCTGCTTGGCCCGCTGTTGGCTCTTTGCCAGGCCCCTCTCGAGGTGGTCCCCACCGAACTGGCCCCCCTTGCCAAACAGGTCGCCAGCTTGGCAAAACACGCAGCCGTTTCAACCCTCAGCGCCAAGGCTTGGACCAACGCGCAAAAAGCCGCCGATGCCGAGGCCCTGCAAGAAGCCCTCGATGCCCAAGCCGTGCTGGAAGTGCGCATCAATCCTGAAGGGCGCGTCAAACTGGCCAGAGGGCTTGGCACCACCTCGCTCCAAGCCGGCAAGCCCACCCCCCTCCTGGTGAAGGTGGTCAATGGCTCGGGTGGCCAACAGCGCCTAAAACCTCTGCTGCAATGCCCGGGCCTGGCCAATTCACCCATCCAGGCAGCCTGGTTCCAAGGTGCCCCAGGCCTTGGACAAGACCTCAACGGCCATTTGGTCGAATACCGCCTGCTGCTGCTCACAGCCAGCAAACCCGGCCTGTTCGAGGTGGTGTTTTCCATGGAAGCCGGGCAAGGCACCCAGGATTTAGGCTTCCGGGGCGAAACCCCGCTCCTGCTGCGCGTGAAACCATAGCTGTGGACCGCTAGAATGGCATCATGAAGATCGCCTACATCACCGCTGGCGCCGCCGGCATGTTTTGCGGCTCTTGCCTGCGCGACAACACCCTCGTCACCCACCTGCGCAAGCTCGGCTTCGATGCCCTGCTCATCCCCACCTACACCCCCATCACCACCGATGAGACCGACGCCTCCGAGAAGCAGGTCTTCCTCGGCGGCATCAATGTCTACCTGCAGGACAAGTCGTGGCTCTTCCGCCACACCCCCCGCTTTCTCGACAAGCTACTCGACGCCTCGTGGCTGCTGCGCCTCGCAGGCAAGCGCGCCGGCTCCACCAAATATGAAGACCTCGCCGGCCTCACGCTCAACATGCTGCAAGGCACCGAGGGCCACCAGCGCAAGGAGGTCCTGCGTCTGGCAGACTGGCTGGTGGATCTGGCTCCCGATGTCGTCCACCTGTCCAACGCCCTCATCTCGGGTGTCATTCCCGAGATCCGCCGCCACCTGCCCAAGGCCAAGGTGGTGCTGCAACTGCAAGGCGATGACATCTTCCTGAAT
>CAIWHS010000321.1 GCA_903912515.1 uncultured Planctomycetaceae bacterium | reverse complement strand
TCACGCACCCGGCCTCAAATAAATCCATGGAACTGACCGCCCCACCACCCGACATCTTGCGCCTCGCTTAAACCATTCAGGCCACATCAGCGCCATTCAATAAGCAAGGCAGCCGTTCCTTACCGGAACTGGCTGCCTTACAGGCCCTATATGGCTAACAGATCAAGTCATAAAAATAGTTTTAAATTCAAGAAATAGATTGCCGCAGCCGTTCACTCAAAATTTGGCGAATCATGCAACCCATGCTCAGGCCATGAGCTTGTCCCAACTCTTCCAAGGCTGATGCCTGGGCTGTGGGGATCAGTAGCTGCACTTCTAACACTTCTTGGGTTTCCCAAGCCAGAGTTGTCTCACCCCAGTCACAGGCAATCGCTGTTTCCATCATGGTGCCTACTCCTCGGCCACAACACACTTTGGACAAACTTAACCGCCAGAAAGACAGGTTGGTTGGAATGGGTTCGCCAACCCGTGCAAAAGAATGATGTGTTAACTGCCTGGCCTCCTACCCGGCACCCTATATCCTCCACCAGCAGCCACCCTCAAGTCAAGTAAAAGATCGCCACCAGCCCCATTGTCTCGAATAATTACATCCATTTCAGGTTTAGGCCCACACCATCCCAAGGGCCAACAGGCCCCGCACCGACCAGCCCAGCGTGCGAATCCAATTCGTTTTCACTAGCTTGGCATGCATCTCCCGCTGGAACCCTTGTGCCAATTTTTCATGGCACGGAACCTGAATCAAAAATGTCGACCCCCAGGTCACTCCCAAAAGCCCCACGCCCACAACCCCCATCCAGTTGGCCCAACCCAACGGCCCATTCAGCACAAGGATCAAGGCACTAAATGCCTCCACAACCATAGGCGGAAGCACCACCCAAGTTGTCCGCCGCATATGCTCGCGCTGATAGCCGACCGAGGCCAACTCCCCCACCCATGCCAAAAGCGGGTAATGAACCATTTGCACAAACCAGATCAGGCCCACCATGTACCAAGTCGCAGCCAGATGAACCAACAACAGCCCCAAAAATAAAGACTCGCTCATGCCTGTGGCCCCCGTGCCACCCTCAGGTGATAACGAAAGGCATCCAGCAAAATCATGCTAAAAGGCACCCACCACAGTAGGTCATTGCTAAGAATGGTCACCCCGAACAGCGGCGGAAACAATCCCTCGTACAGCGCCTTCGCAAAACCAACCGGGCCACACACCTTGCCCAACAGGCCCACCAGCACAATGGGCCAATGAACCCTCGGGTTGGTGGCGGCAACCAGGTAGCCAATCCCATAAACACCCACAATCATGCCAACGCACTGCCAAATCTCCGGGTAGTTCAAACGCTGCATCCCAGTCCAATCAAACAACGCATGCGGAAACAGGATGACCAACCCGCCCCATACCAGGTTGTAAACGCCCGCTGCCACAAGCCAAACGGTTGCCCACAACGGGGCCCCGGAACTGTTGCTGAATAACGCCTGCCATATCTTCTTGTAATCCACAGCTAGTGCCCGCGCGGTGTGATGGTTTTTGCCCTAAGTCACCAGTGTAGGTGGCCCCTTTGCCTCCACCCACCCAACCCGGGTCCATCCTGGGCCGGATAATCCTGCATTGCACCAACATTTCCCAACAAAATCACAGAGTTATCTGATTGCCTCACCCTATATCCCCGGGTAACATGAATCTCCTGCCTGCGCTCTCATTCTCCCTGAGAACTTGTCATGTTGCGCATTGTCGATTCAACACCTGCCCTTTCCCCGGGCATGTCCCGCCGGGTCATGCTAGGCGTCGGTGGCATCGGCTTGGGCGGCTTGTCCTTATCAACACTGCTGGCCAGCCGCTCCCGGGCCAACACCAGCAAACCAGCCAAAGCCAAATCGGTCATCATCTTCGGCTTGGTCGGCGGCCCGCCACAACACGAATCATGGGATCCTAAACCCAACGCACCCCAAGAAGTCCGTGGCCAGTTTGGCACCATCGCCACCCGCACCCCCGGCTTCCGCGTGGGCGAGTTGATGCCACGCATCGCCACCCTCACCAACAAGCTCGCCGTCCTCCGCGCCGTCGTCACCAACGACAACGCCCACAGCTCAAGCGGCTACCAAATGCTCACGGGCATCCCACACATTCCCCTCAGCCAAGAAAGCGCCGCCCCCAAGGCACCCAACAACCACCCCTCCATCGGCGCCCTCCTAAGGGCCGTCCGCCCCGAATCCGCCGGCCTTCCCTCCGCGATCACCATCCCCGAACATTTGTGGAACGATGGCAATTTCCCCTGGCCCGGCCAAGATGCCGGTTTCCTCGGCAACCGCCACAACCCTTGGCTCATCCATTGCGACCCATCCGACCCAACCTTCGGCATCCCCTCGCTCAGCCTCCCCGGCGATATGCCAGCCCTGCGCTTCAACGAGCGCCGCTCGCTGCTCGAACAAGTCAACAGCCACTACGATGCCACCCACCGCTTAGCCAGTGCCAGCACCTTCAGCCAACACGCCCAAAAAGCCAACGAACTTTTGCACTCGCCTAACGCCCGCAAGGCTTTTGATTTGCAAAGTGAGTCGCCCGCCTTGCGCGAACGCTACGGCACCAGTCGTTTCGCCCAATCGTGCCTCCTCGCCCGCCGGCTGGTCGAGGCTGGCGTTGGCCTGGTTCAGGTCAACTGGACACGCATCAAAGACCAGCCTAACGGCGGCGGCTGGGACACTCACACCAAGCACAGCGAATCGATCAAGTCTCTCCTCATGCCCATCCAAGACCAAGCCTTCTCCGCCCTCATCGAAGATCTCGACCTGCGCGGCCTGCTCGACGAGACACTCGTGGTCTGGTTTGGCGAATTTGGTCGCACACCCCACTTCAATAAAGATGGCGGCCGCGATCACTGGGGCAGTTGCTTCTCCTTGGCACTCGCAGGTGGCGGTATCAAGGGCGGCGTCGTCCATGGCGCCTCCGACAAAAGCGCCGCCTTCGCCATGGAAGGCAAGGTTGAACCCGCCGACATCATCGCCACCATCTTCCACTGCCTGGGTATCAACCCCGAAACTGAAATCCGCGACGCTTTCGACCGGCCCATTCCCATTAGCCGAGGGCAGGTTATCAAGGCTATTCTCTAGCACCTAAGGCCTAAATTCCTCATGGGCAAACCCATCATCGCCAGCCCCAAGAAGAAAACCGTCCTCAGTCAGGCCAACCCAGACCACACCGGGCAATTCACCAACAAAGAAGAGGCCCAGCGCGAGACAGAAGAGCTACTCTCAAAAATAGACCTACTGCAATACCGCCTGTTCGCCGAAGGAAAACAGTCCCTCCTCATCATCCTGCAAGGAATGGACACCTGCGGCAAAGATGGCACCATCCGCCATGTCTTCAAAGGGGTCAGCCCGCAAGGATGCGTGGTCACCTCGTTCCAAGAGCCCACCCCCGAGGAACTAAAGCACGACTTCCTCTGGCGCACACACCAAAAAACCCCGGCCAAAGGCCAAATAGCCATCCACAATCGCTCGCATTACGAAGATGTTCTGGTGCCTAGGGTCCATGGCAACATCACCCGAAAAAATCTGAAGTCTCGCTTCGGCGCCATCAACGACTGCGAACGCCTGCTCACCAGTTACGGCATGACCATTGTCAAATTCTTCCTGTTAATCTCCAAAGACGAACAACGCAAAAGGCTACAAGACCGCCTCGAAAAACCCCACAAACGCTGGAAATTCAAGCCCAGCGACCTAAACGAACGCAAATACTGGGACGATTACATGCAGGCCTACGACGAGGCTATCCAGCTCACCTCAACGCCACACGCTCCCTGGTATCTCATCCCCGCCAATCACGATTGGTACCGCAACAACCAAGTGGCAAAAGTCATTTGTCAGGCACTCGAAAAAATGAACCCGCAATTCCCACCCGAATGCGCGGGCGTCGATTTCAAGCAAATCCGCATACCACTCTAGCCCGACCAGTCGTTACACTTGCCTTGCCACATCCCAGTCAACAAAAAGGTCACACTCCCATGAGCCCGCATTACACTCTCATAAGCTGCATGGCCCTGCTAACCGCTGCCTCCCTGTCCCGGGCCGACAATACCCCCCCACCCTTGGTGACAACCACCGGCAACTCCGAGGTGAAAGTGGTGCCCGATTTGGCCGACCTGCGCTTCGATATCGAATTGCGAAATACCAACCTCAAAACCGCTCTCGCCCAAGAAGCCGAAAAAATGTCGCAATTGGTTGCCGCCCTCAAGGCCGCTGGTATCGGCGAGCGCGACCTGCAAACCTCCCAAGTGACCATCAACCCGGTCTACCAACAAGAAAATGGCACCTATGCCGAAACCGCCAAAATCGCCTTTTTCAGTGTCTCCCAAACCGTGGGCTGCACCCTGCGCGACATCCAAAAAATCACCGCCATCACCACCCGCGCAATCGACGCCGGCGCCAACCGCGTCAGCGGCGTCACCCTGCGCACCTCCAGGCTGCGTCAATATCGCGATCAGGCAAGGGTCATGGCCGTCAAGGCGGCCAAAGAAAAAGCCCTGGCCCTGGCCGGTGAACTCGGGTCCAAGGTGGGCAAGCCCCACTCCATCACCGAGCAAAGCTCCGAAATCCCAACTCTCCTCTTGGGCAATAGCTTCGCCCAAAATGCCGCGGCCGCCCCTGGCGATTCCGGTTCCAACTCCGCCTTCGAACCAGGCACCATCAGTATCAGCGCCACCGTGACTGTGGCCTTCGTTTTGGAATGAGTTTGGAACAAGAACGGGGGTCACCAGTCCCCCACCACCTCGCCACCTGCCCGCGTGCCCAACGCCCTCCAGGTACTAAACGCAATCGACTGGCCCACAAAGCGGACCGAACCATCCATCAACAAACTGTTCACGCCACCGCTGTGGTAACTGCGACTTGTGATAGCCGCATAAGAAGGCTTGCTGCCATGCGAACCCTCCACCTGAGTTAGCATATCAATATCCAAATTCACACCCCCGTTGCTGAATAACACGCGCGTGTTGGGAGTGAAAACAAACGACACACCAGTCTGGTGGCATGGCGAATCGGTCCATTCGGTATGCCCCACCTCGCCACGGTAAGATCCCGTCGCAGCTATCCCAGCCACCGCCGAAACATCCGCGGGAATCGGCTGGTTCAAGCTGGTGGGCGCTGCGGTGTTCCTCACATAAGCCTGATAGGCCTTCACCTCGCTGAAGCCGATGGTATTGCTCATGCCGTCGGTAAAATCAGCGGGCCGGGTCTGGTAATTCACAGTGATCGCACCATCACCACCCTGCCCCGTGACCGGAGACCAAACGAACCATGTGCCAAAATTGGCGCCATAGTTGAGCGGATAGGTGATTTTACCACCACCCTGATCACGCGAACGGTCGGCAATTTCACTCGGGCATAGGTAAATGGCTATCCGCTGGCCGATAACCTGCAACTGCGTTGCGGGCGTGGCATTCAAATCAATCTGCGAATACAGGTTCCCCTGCTCAATAAATGGCAACAATCTTGCCTGCACCGAATACACATCGTTGGCTGTGGACCCCAACGGATAGCTCCCCGCTAAGGGATATTTCTCCGCCACACTCTGGTAATTGTGCAGTGCCAAGCCAATCTGCTTCAAGTTGTTTGAGCACTTCATCCGGTTGGCTGCCTCGCGCACCTTTTGCACCGCCGGAACCAACAAACCAACCAACACCGCAATGATGGCAATG
>CAIWHS010000320.1 GCA_903912515.1 uncultured Planctomycetaceae bacterium | reverse complement strand
GGCTTGCCGCTCGCTGGCGCTCAGTTTGCTAGCCTCCTCGCCCAGCTCGCGCAGCCTTTGCTCGCTCTCAAGGCGCATCTGCTGCAACAACTTCTCGCGTTCAGTCTCAGCCTCGGCATCCTGCTCCGCCACCATGGCCTGGGCTTTTTTCCAGCGCTCCTCTTCCCGCTGCGTCACCTCCACCGCTTGCTGCATGTTCCTCTGACGCGCCGCCCGTTTGGCTCGCTGATCAAACACCATCAAAAGCATGATCAGCGACCCCATGGCGCACAAAAGCACCGCGAGGAACGGAAAGGTAGAGACAGTTAGCTTCGCTTTAGCGCGTCGCATGGATTCCTGTCAAAAAAACCAAAAATCAAACCGTTACACAAATGCCAACCCAGGACCGCCCTAGGCGGCCCGGGTGGTTGGCGGGGGTGCCTCATCCATGCTTTGACGAACCACTGTGTGGGCTCGCCCGCGTGCCGCTTGACCCGCCAACAAATGGGCAGCCGCAGTCAGCGTGTGCAGCGTCTCTTCCAAAGCCGCTGAACCGGCTACAGAATGAAGGCTTTCCGTTGCCTGCCTTTGCATGTCGCTCAATGTCCGCGCTTCACTCACAACAGCTTTCAGGGCCTCCATCGGTCCTGCAAGCCGTTCACCCAAACGCGTTTCAATGCCGGTCAGGCTCGCATGTTGGGCATTAGCGTTTGCCGTCAGGTGCGCAGCCATGGCACCAAGGGCCTGCCGCCACTCCTCACGATGAATCGCTGCCTGCTGTTCAATCGACTCAACACGCCGACTGAACGACTCCAAATGCCCCGCCAAAGCCTGCTCCAAACCACGGCCCAATCCATCGGCCAGATTGTTGCCCGCATGCAACATGGCATTGCCCGAACGCTCCAAAACCTGGCCCCAAGCTGCTGATTGCTGGTCAGTCTGCCGCTGAGCACTCTCCGCCAGTTTGCGCACCACTGCGTCAATCCCCTCAACCAGCTTCCCCGCAGGATCAGTTCCATGGCGGCTGAAACGGTGGGCTAACGTGTCATCTGTCAGCGTGTCCACGCTCGACAGAAGCCTCGTTTCCGATCGTTCCAAATTCGAGGCCACAAACATCAGTACCATGGTCAGTGCTAAGGCCAATGCGGTCGAATCGAACGCCAGGGCCAAACCATCGGTCACAGTGCTGAGCGATTCCTCCAGCACTTCCGGGGTCACACCAGCGATTGCGCCTGTAATACCTAAAACGGTTCCCAAAAATCCTAAAATAGGAATCGCCCAGGTGATGAAACGCGTCAGCGCGTAACTCCCCTCAAGCCCCATGGCGTCGTTGTCAGCCAGTTGACGCAACTGGTCATCCAAGTCCTGGGCCGATTTCCGCCGATTCACAAAATCCAAGGCGGTTGCCAGCCGACGCCCCAAAAAACTCTCCCGCCAAATATCTGGTTGGTTTTTCAAATGACGAGCCAATTCACCCGCCAAAGCAGGGTCGCTCGATCCCGGCGCAACCTGCGGCAACGGTACCTCTTGCAGGGCATTCCGCTCCAGACGCAGCCCAATCCCCCGCCCCACGTAAGCACCCAAACCCAAACAGAACAGAGCCAACTCCACCATCTCAATAGGGTGGCTCAAATAACGCTTGAGGGTCTCACCACCCAAAGGGCTGTACATGGCGGCCACATACAACACACCAAACAAGGGCACCCCAAACAGGAACGCCGCCTTGAACGGCTCAAGTGTCCATGTTGACCCGCGGGTAACGCCCTTGCCCAAGCCAGCAGATCCTCCCGCCGGGCTTTCCAATTCCATCCGCTCAGCCATTTCTTCTTCCTCCAGCCACAAGTCCAATCCAAATAACGGCTTAGATCATGCCATGGCCGAGACACCGTTCCGTCGAGGCAGACCGGTACCATCGGCATCGTCACCCAAAGGGGCCGCACAATACTCAAAACCGCTACAAACGCCAGATCAGGTTGCCTTGGCTGCTTGGGCAAAATAGCCAGACAGGCTTTTTGCTGAATATTGATTAATGGTCGGTTGAGACAGCAATTCGCTAGGCTGTTACCATGAAGATAATAAATCCCCCGGTTTTTCAAGCGGTAGGGGATCACTTTCGAGGTTCTGGGATGGATCCCATCTGCCAGCTTCCACCAAACAACGGGCAGGCTAAATTGCCAACCAGCCGAATAAGGCTTTCAGGTTTGGTATTGCTTGCTGGTTTGATTGCGGGCTTGGCTGGTTGTGGTGTCAACGAGTATCTCGAAGCTTCCAAACAAACTTGGGCCACCCTCAAACAGTTTGATGAAAACGAGAAAAAACTGGGTGGCCCGGCCGAAATCCCCGTCCTCGAGCGCCAAACAGGTAAAAGCTCAATCAAGGGCCCGCTCCTTGAACTCTGCTTCAGGCCCCCAGTTGGATTCAAACTGCTCAACCAACAGCCTATCCCAGTCTTGCAATCCAACATGCTGCAATACGCCGCAGCCGACGGCAAACCCTCGGGCGGCATCTACATGACCTGGCTGATAATCCGCCCAGGAAAAGATATCGATGGGTTCAGGAAAGAACTGGCCCAATCGCCTTTGTTCTCCCTAGGCGAAGGGTCATGGGATAAAACCAGCCTGAAATCTCCAGGCGTTCGCGGATCTTTGGCCCTTGAATGGTTCAAGCCCTCGAACAAACCTGCCCAGCCCGCCGCTTCCCCTCCCGTTCTTCCCTCACCGGCTGTCACAACCCCGACCACTGCCAAGACCAAAGACAAATCCGCCCCCAAGGCATCCCAGCCCAAGACGCCTCCAACCGCCCCCACACCCGCCATGCCCAATGCCATGGCCTTTATTTTCCCCTACGAATCACTGCAAGAACCCTCCTTGCTGGCACTCGTGTTCCAGCCCGCCCCCGGAATGGAAGTTCCAGCCCGTGATCTTGCCATGCGCAGCGTGGCCACTGCCCGCACCCTTGCCCAATCAGGTCAAGAACGCGCTCGGCTCTCCCGTAAAAAAGCCTCCCCAGGTTCTGGTGCACCTGCTGGCGCACCCGGCAGCCCGGCCGTTGGGGCTACCGATCAGGGTGCCAAACCATGACACCCGGCACAGCCAAATCCGAATCGTTGCAACCCTCCGTTCGTCTAGCCCACTTCTCGGATGTGCATATTTGCCTCAATAAATACCCTTTTGGCATGCGCGATATATTTAGTAAGCGGACCGCAGGCTGGGTCAACCTCCGGGTTCTCGGCCGGGCACACCGGTTCCGCCATGCCGATTTGGCAATTCGGGCTCTTGCTCGTGACCTTGAGGCCCGCAAGCCCGATCACCGTGTCTTCTCGGGAGATGCCAGTTGCCTCGGATTCGACGAAGAATTTGTCGCCGCATCCGAAATCCTCGGTGCCGATGGCCGCTTCCCAGGTATCGCCGTACCGGGTAATCACGATCACCTCCTTGGCCGCACCGTCCGCGGAGGCATGTTCGAACACCGCTTCAGCCCATGGCAAGAAGGTATCCGGCTTGATAAGGCCGTCTATCCATTCGCCCAGCGTATCGGCCCACTCTGGCTAGTAGCCGTCAATTCCAGCAAACCAAACTTTCTGCCATGGGATGCCACAGGTGCTGTTGGCAATGACCAACTCGATCGCCTGACCCGCCTGCTCGACCAGCTAGGCGATGGCATGCGTGTGCTTGTTACCCACTACCCAGTTCGCCTGCACAACGGCAAACCCGAATGGCGCTCCCGCCGCCTGCGCGATCTCGACAAACTCATCCGCGTCGCCGAACAGGGCAAAGTGGCCCTCTGGCTGCATGGCCACCGCCACCTTCCCTACCACCACGAAGCAGGCGATGGTTTCCCCTTCGCCATCATTTGCGCCGGCAGCGCCACCCAAACTGGCAAATGGTCCTACGGCGAATACACCATCCAGGGCAATGTCCTCTTGGCCCAACGCCGGCTCTATTCCCCCGATGATGACCTCTATATTCCCAGTGACTCGTTCACCCTCAACCTGCCTTTTGGTCTCGAGACAGCAGCAGCAACTGCCAAATGATTTAGTCAGGGTGATTCGGACTCTTCTCATGAATACCCAAGGGGTGCCCCCGCAAGCCGATCCTCTGATTAGGCCTGCCGTGCTCGGCGGGCCCGATAAATCCCGTTGGCTTGTTGCCTTGTTCGCCAGTCTTGCAGCACTTCTTTCTCTGGCCATTCCCTCAGCTAACCAAGTCGCTCCCATTGCCCTGGTGGTGCTAGATCTCAGCCAGTCCATGCGCGCTGGCATCCCGCCCCGCTACCAAATCGCCCACGACCACATAATCCAATTAGCCAACAACATAAGCGGGCCCCTCGGGCTCATTACCTTTGCTTCCAACGCTCGCTTGGCTTCCCCGCCCACAATCGATCAAACCAACCTAATCAATTGCCTCAACAACCTGCCTTCCGAGGCCATGCGCCCCGAACTGCTGCCCTCACCAGAAAGCACCTCAGGTACCCGGGTGTCCTCGGGTCTGGGCCTTGCCTTCACTATGCTCAAAAATCGCCCAGGACATCGAGCCGTTGTACTAATAAGCGATGGAGATGATCCCGCACCCGATGAACAGGCTACCCTTCTGGCCGCAAGTATGGCTGCCACAGGCATTCAGTTGGTGGTCATTCCCGTTGGACAAGCTTTGCCAGAATCCATTCCCACCAGCACCGGCTGGCTCGAATGGCAAGGCAAAAGAGTCTATTCACAAACCGACACCCGCCGCCTTGGCGCCATTGCTGCCGCTGCCGGAACAGGCCTTGCGTCAGGAACAGGCTCAATATCATTAATTACTAAAAACAGCTTCAATTACTCTTTTATCTGCTTGCTAGCTTCGTTCGCCCTCTGGGTTTGTTTTTTGATTAGACCGTTTTTCCCAACACGAAGACCCCTTCTGGCAATTTTGCTCCCACTGGCATTCATCTCCTCCTGCTCGGCGCAAAATCCCAATGATCCTTCCTTTCAAATCCTTGAAGCCCAATCGCTGATCAAACAGGCTGAGGCATTGCCTACCACAAATCTAGCCCGGGCACCTCTTGCTCGTCGTGCCGAATCCCTCCTCCGCCAGTCCCTGGCGCATAACGATGCGCCCACCACCCAAATGGCAATACTGCGCGCCATGGTCCTGGTGGGTGAATCCGTACCCATGGACAAAAACGCCTTGCTGGCCGCGAAGGAATTGAGCCTTGAATGGGCCGACCTTCTCGGCCCCAATTTCGAGACATGGTCAGCCCGCATCCGTCTCCGTTTGGCCCAATGCCCGCCCAATGGTGCCAACCCAACCAAACAAACTGTCAGCCCCTCCGAAAATCGCACAAGCGAAGGGGATCCTGGTGGCAGGGCCCAGTCAACAAGTCAAAAAACCACCAGTCAGGCAACTCCCTCTACTGATATAGATTCGGGAATCCCCGGCGCTGGCCGGTTGCCCGTCGTGCTCGACACCAACCAGACCCAGCCCTTTACCCAAGAAGAGGTCCATGCTCTTCTAAGATCAGCATTCCTTCGCCGCCAACGCACCTCATCCTCTCCAGACAGCTGGGACAGGCCAACCACCGAGGTGCCCGACTGGTGAGCCTCCTCTCCCTCATAATCATCCTGCTTTTCCATCAACCAGTAGGTGACATTCATCTGCAGGCTTCGGTCGATCATCCCACCGTTCAGTTGGGCGGCCAAATCCTTGTAGTCGCTCAAATCTCCTCAGCCTTGCCACGCACAAACGCTCCATGGCCTACTATGCGTTTTGTGTCCCCTCCCGATCCCTCGGTTTGGCAAACTTCAAATCCCGAAATCACTTCAGATTCCGCTTCCTCACAAACCAAATGGCGTCTTACCGCCCTCAAGCCCGGCAACTGGCGCCTACCTGACATCGCCTGCGCTTTCACCCGTGCCGACCTCCCTTTTTCATCCTCCGCCCTAACGCTAAGACTGATATCAGTTGATCCCATCACAATCCTTGAACCAGTCCCCGAAAGCAGACTCACCTCCCAACTACTCCAAACCAACACTCCCGCCTTATCAGACTCCTTGCGTCTCATGGTGGCCCTTACCCGCCTCTTTTGGATCACGCCGCCTCTATTCATCATGGGTTGGGCACTTGTCGCCTGGAAAAATTGGCCCGCCGATCCCGATGCCCGCCGCTTCTGCTGGCGCCACTGGTTAGAAATCCAGGGCCTTCCAACCGGTCGCCACACAGTCGAGGGAATCACGGCTCTATTGCTCCGCAAGAAATGGCGGCAGTCAAAAGTTGATCAGGTCACCAATTCTTGGCGCAACCCCTCGGAAGGCGCGCCCCTACCTCACCCAAATGGCAAGGCCCTATGGGGTTGGCTCTTCACGGCTTTTTCAGGCCTGTTGCTGGCTGGCTTCTTGGTCGCCTGTTTTTGCCCTGTCGATTCGCCTTCCACTAAAACTGAACTCGCCCAAGCCGATCAATTCTGGAAACAGGGGGAAACAGAGCAGGCCATGGCCATCTACTCGCGTTTATATTTCAAATTTTGCGCCCAAGCTTACCAAAGGCTCGACTGGGCCGGCGAATCCGTTCCCAATCTGCCAAAGCGCGTATTTCTATTCAGTCTTGCATGGCTCACCATGTGGCTGGCCTTTTTCTTGCTAGGGTGGTGGCAGGTTCTGCTGTCTGCCTTGGCCCTCGTGGCTTTTTTGTTCCTTGGCTGATCCTTCTGGAGAACCGTCTCATGGCTCTTACACTGGCAAGCTTACGGGCTTCACTTGTGCAAAATCCCAATGCCGCCATGCACTTCCTGTTACCCGATGGTGATATGGTCCCTCCCCACTTTCACATCACCGAAGTGGGCCGTGTGCAAAAAGATTTCATCGACTGTGGCGGCACGGTTCGGTCCAGCACCACCTGCCTGGTGCAGGTTTGGGTGGCAAGTGATACCGAACACCGCCTCAAGGCTAACAAGTTACTGGCCATCCTAAATGTGGCTGAACCACTCTTGGGTCAGGCCGATCTGGCTTTGGAGGTTGAATACGAGGGCCAAACGATCTCCCAGTTCCCTATCACCCAATCAGAAATCACACCCGCCGGTTTACTTTTCCATCTTGGCTCCAAGCACACCGCTTGCCTCGCTCCCGACAAATGCGGCATCCCCCTAGGTGAGGCCTCCTCAAACGACGCGGGCTCCTGCTGCGGCCCCAAAGGCTGCTGCTAGGCATAAATAATCGAACCTTGGGGTGGCCAACAGAACCGCCCCAAGGCCGCCATCATCACCCGCGTGACTTCAAATCCACTGCTGCGTGTTCCAATACACCCTCACGGGCAATCATGCGGGGCTTGAATTCTCCAGGCGCAATCTTGTTCAACTGGTTGTGCACGCGCTGACGCATCTCGCACGCCAGATCTGCCACTTCATTCAATTCCTCGGGTGTCATCACACCGTCCGGGTACATTAGCTTGATCAAGCCGCTTCCAACGCGCTCAACTGCGTTTTGGTCCCGCTTGGTCATTCCAGCCTGATATTTCACTGAACGAAGCCGCTCCTTGTGGTCTTCCTCGCGCAGCTTGACCAGCAGCTCGCCAAAGTAATCCGTCACAAAGCCCACTCCCTTGGCCAATGACCCAGGGCTGATCTTAGGCATCTCCCATCCAGGCAAATAAGCGTGCACCCGGTCATGGAAGGCCGTGTCTTGCAACTCCTTGGGCAATGGCTCAAACAGGTGGCGATACTTGCTGGCCGGCTGGCCATCCGTCACATCCAGATTGCCACCCAGTATCAGACTCGCGTCCGAGGTGAACTGCAATGACCCGCGCGAGAAATTGCCGCTCTCCATGAAATCTTTCAGTGTGCTGATTGTTGTCCCTTCATCACCAAACTCGGTATGAGCGATCTCGTCAAACACCACAACCTTCCGTGTGCCCAATATGCCCACACTCTTGGTCGCCAGATTCACAAACAGGTTGGCAGGACTGGTTTTTCCGCCAGAAATAACAAACACCCGGGGCGACAGGTTGCGCAGCAAAAATGTCTTGCCTGTCTGACGTGGCCCAAGTTCCAAAAGATTGATGTTCCGTTCCACCAGCGGGGCCAGACGCGCGAACAACAAAAGCTTGTTTCGCCGCGTAGGGTAAGCTTCGGGCTGATAACCCACCGAGGTGCACACCAAGTCCAGCCATTCATCCGTGGTGAATTTCTTCCGGCTCTCCTTATGCCCAGCCAAGTCGGGTGGCCCCACCTGAAATGGCGTGAAAGCCATCATCTCAATAGGCCGTTGGGCATCTGTCTCGGGTGTGAAACGCAGCTTCACGGTTCCCCATAGCCCACCAAGCAACAGCCCCACATTCTGATTCAAAAGCTCTGCGGCTACCCGCACCTTGTCCTCGCTAAGCGCCGGCACACGGGCCAACCGCTGTTGATTCTTCAGATCGACCCGCGCTTCCACATTGTCAATCACCACCACCTCGCCTGTGGTCATCAGCTTGTTGCGAAGCACCTGCCCTTCATCTTGGCTTGGCAGCAATTGCCTAATCCGCGTTTGCATCCGCGCCAAATCTTCTTCGTGGGTCTCAATTTTCACATACTTGGCCAAAAGGTATTCGCTCACATAACGCGGAATCTTGTCAAATACGGTCTGTTGGGCCAGTTGCTTCACCACAACCTTGTCACCCAGGTTTTGCATCGCCTTTTTGTCTAGCTCCGTCAGCGCAAAGTCTTCCAAGCCAGCCATGTTGCAACTCCCGAGAACAATGACAAAATAAAAACACTCGACCCCAGCCAATTGCCCAATCTCCACCATAAAAGCCAATCCACTCCAGCGGAACCGGCCGTTTGTCCCCAAACCGGCTCCATTGTCACTTTTTGCCTGTATTTTCGGAACCTACCCAAAAGTTTCATGCGAAACCTGATTAAAGGTCAGCGGGTATTGCTAGTATGGTCATGTGGTCAGTTGATACTGGCCACCTAAATATCATTTCTGTGCTATTTGCTGCATATTATATCTGGAAGCCGCCCATGCTTTTATATGTCGCCCTTTTGGGCTTGTCCCTGGCCGATACAACCCCGGTTAAGCCCCCCCTGGGCATCAAGTTGGTCGATGCCACCCTGACCAACCCTGTCACCGGCAAAACGGAATCTCTCCTGACCGCCGCTGGCGAAAAACCAAAGGCTGTTGTGCTCTTCTTTTTCGATACTTCCTGCCCTGTTTGCCAAAACTACTTGGTTGGTGTCGAAAAGCTCGCCCAATCCAATGCTGCGGCTGGACTCAAACTGGTTGGAATCAACAGCCGAGTTTCCGATTCCTCAAAACACATCCTGCAACATGCCAAAGACCTAAAACTTTCTTTCCCAGTCCTGCGCGACGACCAAGGTAAACTCGCTACCAAACTGGGTGTCGACCGTGTCCCCTGCGCTTTGGTGCTCGATGAAGGGTTCGCCGTTCGTTACCGGGGCCGGGTCGATGATCAGCACACCCCAGGCATCTCCCGCGCCAAACCTACAACCTACGAGCTCAAAGAGGCGGTCGAGGCTGTTCTCGCCAAGGAAGAAGTAAAGACACCTTGGACTGCCACCTCAGGCTGCCTGCTTGCTTTCGATTACGAAGAAAAAAAATCCAAGGGTACCATCACCTGGTCCAATCGCATCTCGGCAATCATGCAGGCCCGTTGTCAGGAATGTCATCGCCCGGAGGAGGCAGGCCCCTTTTCCTTGCTCAAACATGAAGATGCATTGGGTTGGGCCCCCATGATCCGTGAAGTGGTCGATAACGGCCGCATGCCACCCTGGCACGCCGACGCACCCCGTGGCCACTTCTCCAATGATCGCCGCCTCACCGACGATGAAAAAAAAGACCT
>CAIWHS010000319.1 GCA_903912515.1 uncultured Planctomycetaceae bacterium | reverse complement strand
ATTTTTCAGCGCCAGAAATAAAAATCCGGCCAAAATTAGCAAAAGCCGGCCCGTTTCCAAAACGGGCCGGCTTTTTTTATTCACACGCAATTGCGCCAAAACCTCTCACTTTGAGAAACGGAATAATGTTTAAGAAAGCGGTATAATACTTGAAGGCAGGGGTGGGATAGCCTGCCCAATCGATCTGGCGGAGATGGGCGGAGCTTCGAATGACCCCTTACAGCGCGTTGTGCGACGACTTTTCCGTTTACAGCCACATCAATTTCAAGTTGGACCAAAACTGGTCTCGCGAAACGGTTTTGCATTTCTTTGAAGGGTTGCGAAAGCCCTTTCCAATGCTCGTTGACTTGGAACGAAAAGAGTCGGGCGAGCACCACCTTGAGGAAGACCGCGAACAAGGATCTTACCGGTGGGTGAGCCTCGATCCCAAAAGGCTGAATGCCGGCTTCGTCAATCCACCCGACTTGGAGTCTGCCGATGCCTTCCATTCAAAGCTCATGGAAGTTGCACCTTTTTTCATCGATGTCAACCCACTGGATGTGGATGGAATCGATGTGACCTTCTGCTTCGATTTCGCCTACCAAGGTAATCACGATGAGGTGGTTGCCGAGGCTTTAGGGCTTTCCGGACCTCTAGAAGGCTTGTTCAATATGCCTGGGTCCAAGGTTTTGGGCTATGAGCCGGCCATTTTGCTCACTCTGGACGAAGGCTGCCGCAAACAATGCCGCATGAGCGTGGAAACTAGAACCACGCCTTTTATGGTTCGTACCGGTCAATACGCCGACCTGCCAATCACTGTCTATTTCACCCTGCGCCAATACTGGAGCCGCAATCTCTCCCGCGAGTTTGCCAATTCCTATCATTCCCAGCGTGCCGAGGCGGTGGAACTGGTTGAAAAACATCTCATTCCGGGGGTTATTCGCCCGCTTACACAAACGATTGCCGCCAAACAATAGTTTTAATTCCAATTGTGGATAAGTTGTGTGACATTTGGCATATGGCTTATGGCAAGGGGAATTAAAATGACCACGCCACGCCTCAGTTCGTTTGCCCAAACCCTGGTTACCGAAACCGCCTTCGATGTGCTGGCCCTGGCTAAAGCACTCAAGGCAAAAGGCAAGCAGGTCATCGAACTTCAAATCGGGGATAGTCCCTTCAACTCCACAGCCAGCGCCCTGAAGGAGGGGGTCCGTGCCATCGAGCAGGGCATGACCCACTACTGCCCCTCTCCGGGCCTTCCCACCTTCCGTCAAACAATTGCCAACTTCCTCACCAAGGAATTGAATACCACGATTTCCGCAGCCGAGGTGGTGGTGGCCTCGGGTGCCAAGATCTTTGAACAGCTTTTCTGCGAGGCCTTCCTCGATCCGGGCGATGAAGTGTTGGTTTTCACTCCCAATTTTCCTACCTACCCGCCAAACATTTCCCGCAGGGGCGGCCACATGGTTTTGGCCCCACTCAGGCAAGAACAAGATTTCCGGCCCGACATCAGTCATGTCCGGTCGTTTGCGAAGCGGCCCAAGGCCCGGGCTGTTTTCCTCAATTCCCCCCACAATCCAACCGGGGGAGTGGCTACCCGCCAAGATCTTGAAGACCTGGGCCAAGCCCTTGCGGGAACTGACATTGCTCTCTTTTCAGATGAGCCCTACTGCCACATGGTTTGGCGGGGCGAGCATGTGTCCCCCCTGCAGGTGCCTTCACTCAGAGATCGAACCGTAGCCTGCTACACCTTCAGTAAGTCCTATTCCATGAGCGGTTGGCGACTGGGCTATGCAGTGGCCCCGCCCCCAATTGCCGACCGCCTGGCCCGAATGATCAACACCGCATTCAGCTGCACTCCACCGTTTGTGCAGTTGGCAGGGCAAGCTGCTTTGGAGAACGATACCACCGAGCGCGATGACCAAATGGACCAGTTTCGCCGCAAAGTCCAGGTCCTGGTTCAAGCACTTCGAAAGGTCGATGGGGTGCAGGTACTCGACCCCGCCGGAACCTTTTATGTTTTTCCCAGAGTGGCAGATATCTGTCAGCGTTTGCAAATCACCTCGCACGGGCTAGCTCTATTCCTCCTCGAAGCCGCCGACGACAACCAAGGCGTGGCATGCCTAGGGGGTGAATGCTTTGGCGAGGCCGGGCAGGGTTTCCTGCGTTTTAGTTGCGCCGAACCTGATGATCAACTCGTTCGGGCCGTCGATTTCCTCGCCGAAGCGGTTACCCGCACCGACCGGGTTGCAAAATTCCTGCAAGAAAGGCCCAAATACCGTTTGGCCCCACAACACAAGGCTTGATCGGAACCGCCCTCCAAGCTAGACTTCCTCTAACGGAGAGGTGGCTGAGTGGCCGAAAGCACCGGTTTGCTAAATCGGCGTAGGGGTACAACCTTACCGCGGGTTCGAATCCCGCCTTCTCCGCTTTAAAATCGTTGGCATCTTAAAACCCACAAGCTGTTATTATTAAACAGCTTGTGGGTTTTTCTAGTAATTTTTTGCCATATCAATCTTTCCACCATCTGAAGCAAAATCCCATTTAAACCCCTATTGGCTTTTTAAACTGTTCCGTTTGTTCCGTTTATGCCGATGATTCCATCGATGCCCCTGTTGGCAGGGTCGATCGGTATGGAGTGGCACCGTCATGGGAATGAACCATGCCTTTAGGCGAAACAAGAATATGTGGGCCAAAGCCTCTTGGCTTGCCGCTTGTTCATTGGTGGCCGGGGCCGGCTGTACCCACTGGCGCGAATATGTCCACAATGGCTACAAGGTTGGCCCCCAATATTCACGCCCACCAGCTCCAGTGGCCCAAGACTGGGTCGATGGTACCGACCAAAGAATCAGCCGCAATTTGGGTGAACATAGAGATTGGTGGAAGGTCTTCAATGATCCCAAGCTGGAAGGTTTAATCTGCCAGGCTGCAGACCAAAACCTCACCCTAAGGGAGGCAGGCTACAGGGTCATGGCCTCCCGGGCTCAATTGGGTGTGGCTGTAGGCCGCTTTTTCCCGCAGGAACAAGCAGTCAACCTTGGCTTCATGCAAAACGGGCTCAGCACAGCCGTGGCTAACAGGCAATTCATAGCCCAGGCCTACTTCCCCTTGTGGAATCAAAATGCCAACTTGGCCTGGGAACTCGACTTCTGGGGTAAATACCGCCGTTCCATCGAATCTGCCAATAACGAATTGGATGCCAGCATCGAGAGTTTCGACGGCGCTCTAGTCATGCTCCTGGGTGATGTGGCTGATTCCTACATCCTCATGCGTTATTTCCAGCGTCAGTCAGAACTTTCTAAAACTGTTGCCGATTTTCAGAAAACATCGCTCACCCTTGCCAGTGCTCGCTTTCGGGCGGGCACAGCCAGCGAGCTCGATGTCGATCAGGCCCAAAGCGACTTGAGCAAAACGCTTTCAGAAATTCCCCTGTTTGATCGCTTCGCCAGAGTCGAAGCTAATCGCCTTTGCAAGTTGATGGGTATCGCCCCAGAAGATTTGGAAAAGCAGCTGGGGCCAGGCCCAATTCCCACCGCACCCTCCGAAGTTGCGGCCGGAATGCCAGCAGAGTTGTTGGCCCGAAGGCCCGATGTGCGCCAGGCCGAACGCCAGGCTGCAGCGGCCTGCGCCAAAATTGGCGTGGCAGTTAGCGAGTTGTATCCCCACATCTCTATCATTGGAAATTTGGGTTGGTCCGCTTTGCAATACAGCAACATGTGGTCCCAGCAGGGCTTTTATGGCAGCGTGGGGCCGACCTTCCGCTGGAATGTCCTGCACTACGGACGCTTGTTGAACAACATCCGTTACCAAGATGCCGAATTCCAGGCCACTGTTGCCAACTACCAAAACACCGTTGTGAAGGCGGGAGAAGAAGTTGAAAACGGCCTTGTCATGTATCTAAAAGGCCAAGAGCGTGCCAAGGAACTCAAAACAGCAGTCGAGGCGGCTACTAAGGCTGCCAATATCGCTCAAGTGCAATACAAGGCCGGTACCACCGATTTCAACCGCGTTTCGCTGCTTCAGGAAAAACTCCTCCAGCGCCAACTCGATTATGCCACAGCCGAGCAAGAAATCGCCCGCGGTCTCGTGCACACATTCCGCGCTCTGGGCGGTGGTTGGCAAATCCGGCTCGATGGCTGTGCCCCTGCCATCCCCAGTGAAAAAATGGCGGGAGATGCCCTTCCTGGTGAAGTTCTGCCTCAGCCCAAATCCGAATTGGCTCAGCCCGATCTAAGCAGGCCCGGCCCGGCCTCGCCTGAACCGGCCAAAAACCCTGAATCCAAAAAGCCTGAATAAGGGAGGGATGTTAGCCATGTTGCTGCCCTATGGCTTTCGCTTGGCACTGTTGATCGGGTGCTTGGCCGGCCCGCTTCTGCTAGCCGGTCCCCCAAATCAAACTGCCCCAAGCTCAACTGAATGCGGGCCGGACGATTACTGCCCCAAAAGCTGCATACCCATCGGCTCCTATTTCCGCCCATGCGGTTGCGATGGTTATGATAAAAAGTGCTTGGCTGTGCATCCCCCCGTGTGCCTTTCAGGGTTGAACCCCTACTGCAAAAAAACAATTCCATGCATGGGGCCGCGCTATTTACCGCCCAATGGCCCAGTAGACGGTTGCTGCCCACCCAATTGGTTCGGTTTAAAAAGGCGTCCCTGACCGCCAACACAAAATCCCTTTAAAAATAGATATAGATATCTGGTTTCATGGGGTGCAACCGGCTCTCGGTCTGTTTACAATTAGGCTATGCAGCCCCTTCCGGGATTAAGCCGATTGTCGTGTTCATCACCAACCCTTCTCAGGTTGGCTCTTTTAGCGTTGTTGCTACTATCAAACAAAAAGCTACATGCCCAAGAGGGGTTTGTTCCTTTAGGCAGTCAGCCCGCCCCCTTATCGCAATCTCAAATCGATTCCATCCTGCGTGCCCAAAGTGGCCCTGGGGCGGCCTTGCCCTCTTGGTCCCGTTTTTTGCCCGGCCCGCAAATGGCAGGTCTGCCAGCCGGAATGGGTTTTGGCTTGGGGTGGTTAGGGGCTTTTGCGGGCGGTATTCCCAAAAATCCTGCCGGGCCAACCGATCTTTCCGCCTTGCTCAAGCTTCTTCAGGGCGGTGGATTTCCAGGGGGAAATCCTGACCTGTTCAAAAAAATGATGGAGGGTTTCAAGCCTGGTGCCAATGGCGTAATGGGTCTTTCACCCATGGAAATGGGGCAATGGGTGCAGCTTTTTGGCGGCTTGGCGGGCAACAAAGACCTGCTCGCCAAACTCCATCCCGATCTCGACTGGTCGAAAATAAGCCCGCTCCTTGAAAAACTCAACCTGCAGCGCGCCGCTGGAATCGATGGTAAAGATTTGCTGTTGCTCAAAGGCCTGCTCGAACGCCTTACAAAGCCCGGCGCCGCAACCCCCTTTGGCTTGCAAGACCTCGGCCCCATGATGGGGCTGCTCGATCGCATCAATACAGGTGGCGCAGGCTTTCCAGGAACTGGAGGCCTACCGGGTTCCTTCCAGTCAGGTAAAGCCACGCTCGAAAGTTTTGGCTTCACTCCAGAGAACCTGGGACGATTCACCGATTTTCTAAAACGCATGGGGTTGGATGCTTCGCAGATAGAACAACTGTCAAAAATCCTGTCCAAAATACCTGCGCCCGGCATGAATGGCGATTTGGGCCATTGGCTTGCCAAATTCGAGTGGGACAAGCTTAGCCCCGGAAAATGGCAGGGCTTTTTTCCCAAGTGGAGCATCAATTGGTTCGAGAGGATCAAGCCAAACTTCGCTTTTCTCAAAGGGTTGAGACTACCATCCTTCAACCTCCGTCCGCCCTCGGTCAGCCTGCCCAATATCGGGTCGTTGTCTGTCCCGTCTTTTGCATGGCCCGACCGTAAAACCTTAATAGGCTGTGCCGTGGCTATTGGGGCTTTGGTGCTGTTGGTTTGGGGCTACATTTTGCTTGTAAAAGCGGGAATTGCGCCCGATATCAAGCGCGTTCTGGGTATCCGCCAGCATGCCGAAAATACCGATCCCGTAGAGCGGTTCCGCTTGGTTTATGAGGGCTTCGCACTCGAACTGCTGGGCCTGCGGGCAATCAGTTTTCACCACCGCCGCTTGGCCGATGGCTTGTTGGGCACTTTCCCAGGGCGGCAGGGCCAAATTTCTTATTTGGGCGAGCTATATGAAAGAGCTCGCTATTTGCCAAATACCCTCAGGCCAACCCCGGAGCAGGCTCAAGAGGGGTTGATGGCCATTTCTCAATTGGTCAGGGAATTTGAAAATAAACCTGCCACCACCAAATGGTGGCGGTCATGAAAAAACATCAATTCCAAACCTTCCCTGCCCGGATCATCAGGCCGGGGTCTTTTCTCGCCTTATGCTTCCTGATAATGCCAGTTGTTTGGGGGCGGTCAGCGGATGTTTCATTAAAAACAACCCGTTCCGAAGGTGGAGACTCCCAAAAGGCGGATGATTCTCAGCCAGAAGACATAAACAAAAAACTTCAAGCCCTGCCAAATGGGTTTGGCTGGTTCACCTACATGCTCACCTCATCAGGCTGGCAGGGGGGAGGGCACCGCTTGGCTCAAAATTGGCTTTGGGGAGATGTCGTCAATCCAAATGCTGAAAAGCTGGCTCCACAAAGCTCTGTTCTGATTTTGGGGGACACTACCGGCCTCCAGTTGCCCGGCCTTGAGGCATTTGTTCGTGCCGGCGGAACCCTGTTGGTGGCAAGCGATTCCAAACTTTGGCGGGGCCGAGATGGTGTGGGTTTGGCTATCGAAAGCCTTTTGGGTGAAAAAGCTCAAATAACAGGCGAAAAAATCAGGGCCTT
>CAIWHS010000318.1 GCA_903912515.1 uncultured Planctomycetaceae bacterium | reverse complement strand
GGTTGAGGCAGTGGCTGGATCGGCAAAGAGCAAGGAGGGAGCGACCTCAACGCCTGTGGCGCCGCCATCAAGAAGGATGCGGATTGCCTCGTCGCGGGCCTCGTCACCGGCCGGCCATGCGATGTTGGAGACAGCCAAGCCTTTGGCTGCTGTTGGATTAACTGGTGGAGTTATGGAGTGGGCCATGCTCACTTATTACCTAATTGCGGAGCGGGATTGTAGCCGCCAAGGCAGACCTTGGCGAGGGTTTGCAGGATGCCGAAGTTTGCCCTGAAGCCATGGATTTTTGTGGGTGTTTTTCCGGTTGGCGGGTAGGAGCGAACGACGGGGATTTCGCGGACATTGTAGCCGAGTCGGGCGGCGCGGACGGCGAGGTAGTAGTGCATCTCGTAGCCGGAGAGGATGTCGCGGAAGACAGCGATGCGAGGATCAGCGAGTAGTTTGGGTGTGTAGGCGCGGAAGCCGTTGGTGGTGTCGGTGAAGCGTCGGAAGGAGGCGAGGCTGAGCATGGGGGCATGGACGAGGATGATGCCCCAGTACCTGGCGAATGGGGTGTTGATAGCCTTGCCCCCTGGGATGAATCTGGAGCCTTGGACATAGTCGACGCCGTCTTGGAGGGCGGCGACAAAGCGGGGGATCGCATCGACGCCGTCCTTATCGTTGCCGTCGATGGTGATGACCCCTTGGTAGCCATTTTTTAAGCACCAGGCGAAGACCATGCGCATTTGGGCCCCGAGTTTGCCTGGGCCGGTTTTAACCAGGAGGGCGCGAACGCCCATGGAGCGAAGGTAGTTGGGATCGGTGGCGCCATCGGTTGAACCGCCGTCGGCGAGGATGATGTCTGCATCTGGCAGGTAGGGCTGCATTTTTGCCAGCTGGCTTTTGAGGCGATCGCCTTCGTTGAGGACAAAAACGCAAACGGCGTAGTTCGCTTTTTGGGGATTCAACTCTGTGGCGTTGTGTGCGGGTACCTGCCAGGAGGGATCGTCGCAATGGCTTTGGGGGGCTGTTGGCTGAGGTTTAATTTGGCTCACAGTTTTTAAACCTATACATGGCAATACTTTATGTAAATTAGTCGGGACTGGTTCCGATTTGGTGGTGCCCGTTTTCAGGGGGGTAACCGGTGAACCAATAAGGGTCCTAGAGAGGGAATACCCCATGCATGGTGTCGGTTGCAACTGGAGTGGGCCGGGGGCGGAGTTTGGGATGAATGGGCCGAGTTGGTGGAAGGGTGGGGTTTGGTTTCAAGGATATATGGCATCTAGGGCGTTGTGAGGTGGGGGATCATTGCCGTTGGGTTGGGATTGGGGATATAGTTGTAGAAAAGAAGAAACTATTGCTATTAATTTAAAAAGTAGAGTCGTAGCAACTGAAAGCAAGGAGAGATTTGGCAATGCGCAAGCGCTGGGCTCTTGGTGGATTGCTGGTTGCTGGGGCCTTTGGGTCGAGCGGTTTTTCCGCTGCTCCGCCTGAGAGTGGGGCTACACCTTTTGCTGTGAAGGTTGACGACAAGCCGGCTGCCCAGCCTGGCAAGGATACCGCGCAGGAGAAAAAGGACAAAACAGCGTCTAAAGCGCCCAAGGTGGCCAAGCCGCCATTGGCCAAGGACTTGGTGCAGCCGGAATCGGTTGAGCAGTTGAAAGAGTTGCAAGGGCGGGTGAAGGTGGTGGTGGAGAAGTGCCAGCCTTGCACGGTGGGGATATTCATTGGATCGAGCGCTGGGAGCGGGGTTTTCATTCGCAAAGATGGGAAGCTTTATGTGTATACGGCGGGGCATGTTTCGGGAGATGCCAACAAAGAATGCCGGCTGATGTTGAAGGATGGCCGAACCATCAGTGGCAAGACTTTGGGTGCGAACAACGAGATCGATAGCGGTTTGATTGAAGTGACGGAGACTAAGATAGACACGAGCGCGCTGCCTTCGGCGGAGGTGGGAGATTCGGAGTCATTGAAAAAAGGGCAGTGGGTGGTTTCGATTGGTCATCCTGGTGGTTTTGTGAAAGAGCGAACACCTGTGGTGCGTGTGGGAAGGATTTTGGAGCGTAACAAGAAGGTATTAAGGACGGATTGCACCTTGGTGGGTGGTGATTCGGGCGGACCGCTCTTTGATCTGGAGGGTAGGGTTGTTGGCATTCACAGCCGGATTGGGCCCACCTTGAACATGAACTTTCATGTGCCGGTCGACACTTTTGACGAGACATGGGACCGGTTGGAGAAGGCAGAAGTTTGGGGTGGTGCGAAGTCGATCTTGAACCTGTTTGGTGGTGGAGGTGGCAATGCCTTCATGGGGATTCAGACGGAGGTTCGGGACGGAAAGATTGTGGTTGAGGTGGTGGTGAAGGATTCGCCTGCTGAGAAGGCTGGTGTGAAAAAAGGCGATGTTTTGGTGAAGCTTGGCAGCACCGCCTTGAGTGGTGGGGATGACATTCCGGCGCAACTGAAGAAGAAAAAGGTTGGCGACAAGGTGGAATTGGAAATCTTGCGCGATGGAAAAACGATGAAGCTGGAAGTGACCTTGGGCAAGCGGCCTGAGTGAAGCTTAGATTACTGACATTTTTGATTGACTAGTCCTGTTTAAGACCCTGTTGGGGAGAGAAACAGATGGGAAGTGGCAAGCAACTGTGGCGCGTTTGGTTGATGGGCATTGCTGCCACATCGATAGCCTCGAGCTTGGCTATGGCCCAAGTTGCGGCACCTGAAAAGGCAAAAACCGAAAAACTGAAAACTGAGCAGCCGGTAGCTAAGGCTGGTGAGAAGAAGCCGGCTGAGAAAAAGCCCGCAGAAGATGAGGTGCGGGTTCCTCTGAAGGACAGCTCGACCTATTTGCAGCCGTTCAAGGCAGCAGTGGCACTGGCCAGCAAGGCGACGGTCACGATTATAGCGGAAGGCAAGGTTATTTGCCTGGGGACGATTGTGTCGGCCGAGGGATACATTTTGACCAAAGCCAGCGAGCTGAAGGGCAGTGTGGTTTGCAAGCTGCGTGATGGTCGGACTTTTGCCGCCGAGTTGGTGGGGATTGAGGACCAAAACGACTTGGCACTTTTGAAGATTCCTACCAAGGGTCTGCCGACGATTCAGTGGGCTGACAGTTCCAGCGCACAGGTGGGTAATTGGGTGTGCACTGCGACTAATTCTGATGAGCCTGTGGCAGTGGGAGTGGTGAGTGTCGCGACGCGCGAGAACAAAGCTGGGAGATCGCGGAACCCATCGAGCGCGAGCGGGTTTTTGGGGGTGACGCTGGAGCCCAGCGAGAAGGGGCCGGTCATCAGCATGGTGGAGAAGGACAGCAGTGCCGCGAAGGCGGGAGTGGTGAAGGGCGATGTGGTGTTGGAGGTGAAGGGGAAGAAGGTTGTGACGCCTGAGCAGATGATCGACCTGCTGCAGACCACCAAGCCTGGTGATATTGTGAAGCTGAAGTTTCTTCACAAGGAGGGTGAAGGGGAAGCTCGGGAGAAGGTGGTGGATGCCACCTTGAATAAGAGGCCCAGCCAGAATGCGCGGGGCGACATTCAAAACAGCATGGGCGGGAAGTTGAGCCAACGCAGGACGGCGTTCCCGAAGATATTGCAGCATGACACGACGCTTGCGCCTGAATCGTGCGGTGGGCCGCTGGTGGATTTGGAGGGCAAGGCGGTTGGTTTGAATATTGCGCGTGCCGGGCGGGTGGAGACCTATGCTTTGCCCAGCGAAATAGTGAAGAACCTAATTCCGGATCTGATAGCGGGTAAATTTAAAGTGGATGCGAGCGTGACCCGGCAGGCCAGCCTGGAGCAGCGGATGGAAATGGCCAAGACCGAGCTGAAGAAGGCCGAGGAGGGTGTGACGGCTGGGCGCACCAAGCGGAATGAGGCCCGTGTGGCTTATCAGGGTGCGAAGCTGGATGTGGACAACCCGAGTGCGGCAAAACAGTTGAAGCGCAGGCTAGATCAGGCTGATTTGGAATTGAAAGCGGCGCAGGAGCAGTTGAACAAGGCCAAGGAAGACCTGAAGGGGTTGGAAGAGGCCAAAAAGTCGAAGGAAAAGGTTGAGATGCGTTAAAGGTGAGCCGAGTTAGGAAAAACAGATTGGATAGCAAAAGAAGTAGCCCGCCTCTTCAAAGAGGCGGGCTACTTCTTTTTTGTTTAGGAGTTGATTGGGGTGGGATTATGGCATTTCTGGCGAGATGCCGATAACGAGGTCGATTTTTGCGACTTTTTCGCCGAGCTTGGAATTGGGGATTGGGTCGAAGGATGCGGTGGCGGCAGCGCGGGACTTGGGGTCGCGTACGGCGCGGTAGATGCCGTCGCGATCGTTGCGGTCTTTTTCTTGTGCGACGAAAATTTGAGAGGTGAGGGCATCTTTGCCCTTAACGCGGACTTTGACATGGATGTGTGGAGTTCTGCCGGGGTAGGGGACGGGCTGGATGGTGCGGAAGTAGAATTCGCCTGTGGAGCCGGTGGTGAAGCGCCCGAATCCTTGGAAGTTCTTATCTTTTTTATCTTTGTTGCTTGTGCCGGAGTGGAGGTAGGCGCCGCCATTATCGACCTGCCAGATTTCGACGCCGGCGTTGGGGACAGGTTTGCCAGAAGTGTCGAGAACCCGGCCGGTGAGGTGGGTGATTGTGCCCAATGAGGTGGTGAGGGCGTTGTTAATGATGATGAGATCGTTGTCGGTATCGAGGGGAAGGCGGTCGGGGTAGAAGGGGCCTTCGGTGAAAGGCGGAGTTTTGGTGAGTTCTTCGGCCAAAAGGCCGGGTGCCCAAGGTAAGAGGCCGGCAAGTGCGAGCAGGCTGCGGCGATCGGCCAGGTGTGTGACGATGGGGAATCGGTTCATGGGAGGTACTCCTGAAAAAAGGTTTGGTTAAGTGTAGCAATTGCCTTGGCTTGGTGGTGGTAGCCCCTTCTATATAGATGCTGAAGTGGGCAAAAGAGCGCGGAGTTTGTTGGGTCAATTGGCTTCCAAGGCCTTTTTAATGAGATCGTTGTAGTCGCTTTTAGGCTTGAGTCCGCGCAGGCGGGCAATTTCCTTGCCATTTTTGAGGATCATGATTGTGGGTAGGACCTCAATGGAATAACGGGCGGTGATTTGGTCGTTACCGACGGCATCGACATTGCATTTGGCGACGACAATTTTCCCCTCGTATTCTGTGGCGAGAGTGGAGATGGTTGGGCCGAGTGTGAGGCATGGGCCACACCATGGTGCCCAGAAATCGACTAGAACTGGGACTTGGGCCTGATCGACCTCAGCGGACCAATTGGAGGCTGTGAGGGAAGGGCCTTTGAAGGTTGTTTCTTTGTCTTGTCCTGGAATTCCTTTGATGTCAGTGCGGTTGGGGCCACTTGTGGCTATACCCCAGATGACCAAGGCCAAGAAAAAGCCACAGGTGCCCATGGCCAACCACTGGAGGCTAGTGGGTTTTTGCGAGTTGCCAATCATGGTTTGATCACCACGGGCTTGGCACCTTCTTGGTGAAATTCGATGGATTTAACCCCTTCCAGGGCTTTTGCGGGGACCATGACGATGAGGGGGGAAACAAAAACCGCCGTGGCGGATTTGGGATCGACTTTGCCTAGGTGGTTGGTGTGGGCGACGGAGGATTTGAATTGGACGCGGAGTAGGTCGTTGGTGCGGGAAACATGGACCTTGGAGTATTCAGCGGTGGCGTGAGCTTGGGTTGCAACGGCCAGGATGACATGACTGTCGAAGGCGTTTTCGGGGAGGTGAATCGATTTTTGTAATGTGGCGGGTGTGCCTGGCCGGCGGACACCCATGGGAGGGACTTTTTGGAAGGTGTTGTCAAAAGTTTCCTGATCTTTAAGGATTAGGGCTGCCATGCCTGTGGGGGGGATGGGGGTGGTATTTTTAACGAAGTACCCGTCCAGGATTTGGACAGTGACTGGTTTGCCAACTGGTTCTGGCGGGAATGCGGGGGTGAGAGGGAGAGATGTGGCCAAGAGTAGGATATGGAGCATTGTTTTGTCCTAGTTTTTTCGAAGGTGCATTGGAATTATGGCAGATTTTGGGTGGGGTTGCTTAAGGATTTTTGGGGTTTTTGAATGAGGCGGTTTATTGGCGTGATGGCGTGAAGAATGTTAGTGTGTAGCGCATTGGGGAATTTGAAAAATTCGAAGGAGAGTTAGCGCGATGAAAAGCATGGTGAGCTGGCTAGTTGGAGTGTTCGCACTGGCGGCTGTGCTGGTGTGTCCGGTGGTGGTCTCGGCGGATGAAAAGGGCGGGAAAAAAAAGCTGGTCTTTATTGCGGGCGGGCGCAGCCACGCTTATGGC
>CAIWHS010000317.1 GCA_903912515.1 uncultured Planctomycetaceae bacterium | reverse complement strand
TGGGCCCCGGTGTCGCTGTCGAACAGGCTGATGAGCGGGGCTGACCCGGCGGGGGAACCGATGGCGAACAGGTTGGCGGCAGGGGCCAGGCGCTCCTCAAGGCGGTCCAGGGCGGGGCGGACGGCAGGAGTCTGCGGAAACCTTCTGCCTGGCTGGATGCGGACCCGGACAAACAGCCGCCGCAGGGACGAAAACATCAAATCTCTCCGCGCGGAACGGGACGGGCCGGGACGAAAGTTTTTATCACAATCGCTTGGGCAAAACCGCTTGTCAAGAAAAAATTATTTTATTTTTCATCGGCTAAGGGCCTTAACAAAATGGTGGGAAGCGCAAGAATCGGTTGCAGCCGGGCAATGGTAGCCGGCTTTTGTAAGCAGCCGCTGGCCAAAAGCAAGCCAACGTGGTTATTACAAACAGATAGAGATCGTAGTGTTAGTTTTTTATAAAATCTAGATTTTCGCGGGCCAAAAAGTAGACATTCTAAAATGCCTCTTTTTCTAATCATCCACCCCTGTCGCCGGGTGAAAACTTCACTTGGCCGGGGCTGATCAGGGTTTGTTGGTCTTTGATCAGGGTGCTTAGCTTCATCACTGTCAGTGTGAAACGGGTTAGGTCGTCTTGGTGCTCGGGGTCCACCCAGACCCAGGTTTTGTTATGCCTGCCAACAAAACGCGCCTTTCTGGGCACATCGCACCACCGGCCCACGCAATACCAGCCAGCATGGATTTCTAATAACTCTCTCTCAATCAGTTTCATCTGCCTGGACACATCGCGCGCAAGTGGCGACCGGTCACGCCTGGGCACCTCGGGTGGTGCCACCACGATTTCGCTGTTGGTGGTGACAACACTTTCTTCAAACCGGGGGTAAGTGGCGTTCTGCTTGGCGTGGTATTCAAAAAACAGTTGGGTCTCATCATTCAAATCAGGGTTGTTGGCCACCTGGGCTTTCAACTCATGACCCACATCCTGAATCGTGTCGCTGTCGGGCATCTCTTCCAGCCCCACCGCCCGGCGATACGCCACACGCAGTAGCTTCAGTTCCAACGGTTCAATCACCGGGGCCATGCCCCATTGGGCCACCACGGTGCGCTGGCCGAATAGTTGTGGCAACCAATCGGTGGGTGGCCCCAGATCAACCGCTGCACCACCTGAGAGCGAATCGGTCACCTGCGTGGTGCCTTCGCGGATATTCACATGCCAGGGCATGGCACCAGGGTTTTCAGCGAACTGTGCCAGATTGTCGAGCACTTGCTGGTATTGCATTTCCGGTAGCGTCGCACCCAAATGCGCTGTGCGGTGCCGCAGGCGGGTGGCAGTGCATCCGGCGCTGCAACTCACCACAACCAAAACCAGCAGGCCGGTAAGTTTCGCCAGGCAGGTAAATTTTGCCAGCCAGGCCATGGGGCGTCTTTCCGGGGGGCGATGGGGTTCTTCCAGTTGTATCGGTTAATCTGGCAGTCCCCGTGCAGCCAAAAATCTTGAACTTGGGCTTAACGGCTATGGCCTTGCCTGGGGTGCGCTGAATCAGGTTTTAAGACCTCCAATTCGCTTCCCAACCGGTAAATTTTCGCGGAAAAAAATTTTAAAAAAAATCGCAAAACAGCTCTCGGAACGAATCGATGCACCGGATGAAAATCAACCTTTAGAAGCGCGGCGAAGGGCCTGCGCTGCTGAGTGGCCTATTGGGGAAGCCAATGCGCAAGCTGGGGTTTGGTTTGGTGGAGGGGCCGTGGGGGGCCCGTGTGCCCGAGGCGGTGGCGAGGGCACTCGACAAGCAAAGGCGCGAACTCCCTGCTGAATTTCGCGATAGCCTGCAGCGCTTCACCTGCAAGGGAACAGCCATGGCAGTGGGAGACCGGCAGGAAGATTCGTGGATCAGCACAGACACCATCGACCGCCAAGGCGATGTGGTGTTGCCCTTGGGCATGGATGATCGCGCCTTTGCCCTCAATCCTGTGGTCACCTGGCAGCATGCGTATGACCAGCCGCCGGTTGGCTTGTCTTTGTGGCGGCGGTTGGCCAACCGCTCGGTGGGGCAGGGGATTTTGGCCCGCACCCGCTACCCCATGCGGCCGGCCACCTTTGGCCGCGACCAGCCCTGGCTGCCCGATATGGCGTGGAACCTGCTGCGCCAAGGCTTGCTTGCTGGCAAATCGATTGGCTTTGTGCCCATCAAGGTGCGGCCACCCACTCCCGATGACCTGCGCCGTCGCCCCGATTGGGCCGGCGCCAGGCGGGTGATCACCGATTGGCTTTTGGTGGAGTACGCCTGCGTCACTCTTCCTGCCAATCCGGAAACCTTGCTGAGCCAGGTGGTGCCCACTGCACCGCTGGCCAGCGCAGGCAAACGGCTGGGTGAAATTCTCGCCCGTTTGCCCCAAGTGGAGAAATGAAAGATGCACGACGAGGTGACTGCGATGAGTGAACTGGACCGGCAAATCAACGATGGCGAGATGAACCAAGCGGCCCCAGAAATGATGAACACCCAGGAGGACACTAATAGTCGCGAACAGCCAGACGAATCGGTGACCGAAACGGTGGCGAAAAACCTGTGCGATGCCGTGGAGCGTCGCTTGCGCGAGGCTGGGCGGGCCCGTGGCCTGTCGCGCAAAGGGGCCGCGGCAGTCTTGTTTGGTGAAGGGGCCCCCCCCGGCGACACCAAACGCAACTTTGCCGATTGGCTGCTGGGCGTGCGGCAAAACGACCAAAAAAAGCTCGAGGAGACCTATGGCTCGCAAAAGACCGCCCTCACCGGGCAAGTGGGCTCTTTGGGCGGGTACCTCGTGCCTGAGGAGTTTTTGCCCAGGCTCATGCGGGTGGCAGGTGAACGGGCCATTGCCCGGCCACGGGCCACCGTGTTGCCCATGGGTTCCAGATCGCTGCAGGTGCCAGCGCTAGATACCAACCCGGGCACCGCAGCGGGCGACACCCCAACCTTTGGCGGTTTGGTGGCCCGTTGGAGTGAGGAGGGGGCAAACCTCACCCAAACCGAACCGATCTTCCGCCAGGTGGAACTGGTGGCCCGCGAGCTGTCGGGCTATGCCAAGGTATCCAATGCCTTGGTGCAGGATTCGGGAATAGGGCTCGAGGCTTTGCTGGTCACACTGTTTGGCGGGGCCATCGCCTGGCACGAGGACATGGCCTTCCTGCGGGGCGATGGTGTGGGCAAACCGCTTGGCGCGGTGGGGCCGGCCACTGGTGCCTCGGTGGCTGTTAGCCGCAAGACCGCCAGCCGGTTCTTGCTGGAAGACGCCGCCAAGATGATGGCCAAAATGCTGCCGGGCTGGTCACCCACCCGCACCTGCTGGCTGTTGCACCCATCTGTCTGGAGCGAGTTGCTGCTATTGAGCGATGCCACCAGCCTGGTGTTTGTGCCCGATGCCCGCTCGCCTGTTCCAGCCAGCTTTTTTGGCTTGCCGGTACTCACCACCGAGAAGCTGCAACCGCTGGGCACCGCCCGTGATGTTTGCCTCATCAACTGGGAACACTATCTCATAGGCGACCGCCGGCAGGTGGAGATTGCCTACAGCGAGCATTTCGCCTTCACCACCAACCAGTCGGCCTGGCGCTTTGTGGCCCGGGTCGATGGCCAACCCTGGCTCCGTTCCCCGGTGCCCCTGGCCGATGGAAGCTCGACGCTGTCACCTTTTGTCTATCTGCAATAACACAAATTTTGGCCCACTCATTCCCTTGGGAGAATTCAGATGAACGCGCAACCGATCGAAAAGATCACCCCGCGGGGGTTTCTTTCACTTGACAACTACGCCAACCTTTCAGCAGCCCACCCGTGGGTCGATGCCGGCCAGTTCCGCAGCTATCTGTTCATTGCGGTGCTGGGTGCCAATTCCAGCTCGTCGGTACTGGTCAAATTGCAGCAGGCCAAAGATGTGCTGGGCAGCGGTGCCAAAGACATTTCCGGCAAAACCTACACCCATGCCGATGCCGCTACCGGCCAGCGCCTGATTGTCATCAACCTGCAGAACGAGGAGCTCGATACCATTTTGGGCTATCGCTACGCCCGGTTGCGGGTGGAGGTGACCGGAGGCACCGCCACCCAGTTGACCGGCCTGATGCTGGGGTGTGACCCGCGCTTTGGCAAGGCGCAAGATGACCGCATCAGCGAAGTGCTGGCGGTGGTGGACTGAGCCATGCCACTCACCGACGACTCTGCCGATCTGATCAGTCTGGCCCGTGCCAAGCAGGCGGTGAACCAGACCGCCTGGACTGCCCCGGACGAGGCACTCTTGGCGGTGGCCATCAGCGCCGCTTCCAACAGCGCCCGACGCTGGTGCAGGTCTCCTCTGGCACTGGAGGCGCTGGAGGAAATCCATCCGCTGTTCGAGGCTGACCAGTCTGCAGGCATTCGCCTGCGCGGGGTGCCAGCCAGGCTGGTGCTGCGCCTGTCCACCGACCCTTCGGTGGGTTTGGTTTGCACCTGCGCTACGGGCGGTTGGCTGAAGGTGGGTACCAGCCAGATCGAGTGCCAGGTGGGGGTGGGGCCGGTGCGGGCCCTGACACTTGCAAGCCATGCAACGCTTGCGGGTTTGGCCGCGGCGCTGGTGGCACTGGAGCCGGCCTTGAACATCAGCGTGGTGGAGGCTGCGGCCAAGCCTTTGGATCTTGCCTGCACCGGTGCGCGTTTGCCACTGGGGGTCAACCCGTTGGTGCTGGAGGTCTATCGCCAGCAGCAGTTTGCCTGGCGGTTCTGGCCCACGCTGGGTGAGTTGCGGTTCACCGGCCCATGGGTTAGCCAAGTGGCCCTGCGCGCGGTGGTGCTGGTAGGGCACCTGCCATTGCCTGCAGCGGTTGAAGAGGCGGTGGCCCAATGGAGTTCAACGCTCTACTGGCGCATGCGGGGCCAAACCACTGGGCTACCAGGCGAGGGAGCCCATCCACCCGAGGGGGTTCGCGCCCTGCTGGCACCTTGGCGTGTCTACCCGCTGGGTGAGGCCGGCACCCAGCCCAGGAGTTACCCCACATGACTTTGCCGCGTTGGAACACCACCTGCGCGTTGTGGCACGCAGGTGGGGCCGAGTTGGTGGGTGTCCCGGCAGTCACCCCCATTGCCCAAGGGGTGCCCTGTCGGCTTGAACCGCGCTGGCAAGGGCGGGAAAACGATGCTGGCACTTTTGGCGGTGCCACGCATACCTTGGCTGTGCCACTCGGCACCGACCTGCGCGATGGGTGGCCCGCCGGCCCATGGCCAGTGGTGGCGGTACCCGATGCCGGCGGCACCGCCTATGCGGTGGTGCTGGTAAGTGTGCTGAATCTGGGTGGGCCCGACGCTTACCGCCTGGCCTGGCTGAAGCGCCAGCCAGAGCCGCTAAGAACCCCCACCGGCTAGTTTTTTTACCGATCGTAAAAGTGTTTTAAGGAGATCAAGCGTGAATTCGCTCGATTGGTGGGAGCGGCTGGGCTTTCCGGCCGCCATCACCGCCACGCTGCTGTACGCCCTGTTCAAGGGTGGGGGCTGGCTGGGGGTGGAGGTGCTATTGCCACTCAGGCAAAGGCACGAACAATTTTTGACGCGCACCGAAGAGTTGCTGGGCGCGCAGGGCGAAACACTCAGGCGGTTGGTGGCCGCCACCGAGCAGGTGCGAGAAAGCACCTGCCGGCTGGAGGCCCTGCTGATGCAACCGGATAAGACCATCAATAAAGGGGAGGAGACATGAGGATGAGACGCAAATACTTTGGCTGGGTGCCCGATGCCAGGGCTGTCGATGCGGTGTGTGAGCAACTAAAAACGCCTTTGTTTGGCGCCACCCCAGCAGGGACAGACCCCGCCCCCCTGCCAGACCATGCCTATTTGTGGCAAGCCAGCCGGAGGGTTTTGGGTGGCCTGATCCCGCCGCGCGATCAGGGATCGGTGGGCAGTTGCGTGGGTTTTGGCACCGTTGCCGCCATTGAACACACCCTATGCGCTGAGATCGCTGCGGGAGATCCCGATGGCTTTCGCGATTTGGCACCCGAAATTGTTTATGCGGGCAG
>CAIWHS010000316.1 GCA_903912515.1 uncultured Planctomycetaceae bacterium | reverse complement strand
TCTGAGGCCTTTTTCAGCCTGGATGAAGTTGACCGCCTTGAGCACATCCTCAGCCTTCATGCTCCACCCTCACTTGTTGACTACCGGTAGACTGCCCAAAAAAAGGACACAGCCTGCCGATTTGCAAAAACCTTTCAAAATCGGCCCAAAAGTCAGAAAAGTGGCGGGCTATAAAGAAAAAAGGTGGGCTCTTCGCCCACCCTGCCACGCCATTTCTAGCTAGTCTGGGTGGTAACCAAACCTTGCAGAATGATTACCTATGCGTGTCATCAAACCCTTTTGAGGGGCGGATGTCAAGCAACGATGTGCAGTAACGATGTCGAATATTAGAGTTTGGTTGTTGAACAAAAGGGTTTAGTTCGATTGGAATTGGGAGGTTTGGTAGCTTAACGGCTTGAGCATTTAGGACAGGGGCGCAGGTAAAGCCATGGGTTGGACTGAATTATTGGTTGCGGTCATCTCGCTCACTACGCTGGAAGTGGTGCTGGGAATTGACAACCTTGTCTTGTTGGCACTGATCACCCAAGGGTTGCCACTGGGGCAGCGCGGCAGGGCCAGGCGGATTGGTCTTTTGGCCGCCCTTGGATCGCGGTTGCTGCTGTTGGGGTTTGTGACCCTTTTGATGCAGTTGAATGAGCCGCTTTTCCATTTGCCCGGATGGCTTTTCCGACAGGAGGAGGATCTCGGGTTTAGCGGCAAGCAAATTATCCTGATGCTTGGCGGGCTATTTTTGGTCTACAAAGGGGTGCGCGAAATTCATGAAAAGTTGGAGGGCCCGGAGGACCATCATAGTGGCAACGGCAGGAAATCCGCGTCATTTGGCTGGGTGATCGCTCAAATTGCGCTAATAGACATCCTTTTTTCGCTTGATTCAGTGGTCACCGCGGTGGGCATGGTGCAAAACTTCGCGGCGATAGTAGTGGCGATGCTGATCACTGTGGCGGTGCTGTTGTTTTTCAGCGAACCGGTCTCGAAGGCCGTTGAAAAACATCCCACTTTGCAGATGCTGGCCTTGAGTTTTGTGATCCTGATCGGCTCGGTGCTGATCATGGAGGGTTTTGGCAAGCATGTGGAAAAGGGCTACATCTATTTTGCGATGGGATTTTCGGTGGTGGTGGAATCGTTGAACTTGTTCTCGAAATCAAAGAAGATCAAGCCGGTGGAGCTGAGGCCGCCCCAATTGCCGGGCATGGTGTTGGAGGATGAAGGAAATGGCGGCCCCGGAGAAAATAGCCCCGGGGCGAAGCCTGACATTTCGGTGTGAGGTCGATTCGCAACCGAAGTGATTGGCGGTTTTTTAAACCCCAAAAACATCTTCCAAAGCCTTGCGCATGATGGCTGGGTCGGGGTCGATACCGCTCCAGTGCTTGATCCCGATGACGCCCTGATTGACCAGCATGCCCAGCCCATCGATAACCTTGCAGCCCTTTTCGCGGGCCTCGCGGACCAGTCTGGTGGTGGGTGGGTTAGGGATGACATCTGCCACCACCATGGATGCCTTTAGGCCAGAAGTATCGAGCGGCAGGCGCGCATTGACATCGGGGTAGAGGCCGATGGAGGTGGCGTTGATGACCACATCGGTTCCCTCGGGAATTTTGGCATCGGCTGAACCAATCACCAGATCGCAGTCGATTTTCGCCTTGTCGCGCAACAGGGTGGCCAAGGCTTGGCCCCGCTCGGCGGACCGGTTGACCAAGGTGATGTGACTGGCACCTGCCAGGGCCAGTTCCACCCCAATGGCGCGGGCGGCACCACCCGAGCCCAGCATTAAAATGCGCTTGCCTTTTGGGTCTGCGAGGGTGCGAAGGGATTGGACGAAGCCCAGACCGTCTGTGTTTTCGCCGATTAGTTTGTCGCCCTTACGAACGACGCAGTTCACGGCGCCCATCAGGCTGGCAGATTCGCCCAGCCCATCCAAATACTGGATGACTGACACTTTGTGGGGGATGGTGCAATTGAACCCGCGGAAGCCCATGGCCCGGGCCCCCAATACGGCATTGGCCAAATCGGCGGGATCCACTTCGACTGTGAGGTAGCGCCAGGCGAGGTTGTGGTGGCGGTAGGCTGCCTCGACCATGGCTTGAGTTGGGTTCTCGGCCACTGGTTTGCCGAAACAGGCGGTTAATTCTTGTTTGAAATTCAGTTCTTTGCTCATTGGTGATTCCTGTTTTTCCAAGGGTTTTTGCCATCCACCCAATGTTTGGGAGGGCAGGCGGTCAGGCGCATGTGGTCAAGCATCTGGTGGCCCTGACGGCGCTGGCGCTCGTGGCGCAGGGCGCCAATGTCCACGGGGGCCACAACAATCTTATCACCTGGGCCCGGGTCTGCTTGGCAGACGATGCGTCCATCGAAATCGACGACCATGCTGCCCCCCGGCCAGGAAAAGGGCGGGTAATGGCTTAGGCTTGCCCCTTGGTTGGCCGCGACCACATAGGCGATATTTTCCAGGGCCCGGCAGCGATTGACGACTGTCCACCAATCCATGGGTTGGGTGGCTCCCCAGGGGTCCATATAGGCACTGACGCGGATGAGGATCTCTGCGCCATTCACGGCCAGTTGGCGGATTGGTTCGGGGAAGAGCCAGTCGTAGCAAATGGCACAACCCAGTTTGCCGATTTCGGTATCCGCGACCGGGAAAAGCGGCTCATCGTAGCCGAGGTCTAGCAGGTCGTGGGGGCTGGTATGCACTTCCCATGGCAGCCATGGATTCACCTTACGGTAGTGGTAGAGAAGGCCTTCGGGGCCGATCAAGCAGGTGGTGTTGAAAACATGGCCGGGCCAGCGGGGGTGTTTTTCCAAAAAGGTGCCAGTTTGGATGTAGATTCGGTGTTCTTTGGCCTTTTTCACATAAGGGGCCAGCAGATCGGGTGTGATTTCAACGGCCAAATGTTCGAGCAGTTGGCCCACCTCGGGATAAATGGGCGCAGCGTGGAAAAATTCGGGGAAAACGAGCAGTCGCACGTCGCCAAAGGGCCGGTAGCCCACGACAGCCTGTTCAATGAGTGTTTGAGCATGGCCGATACGCTTGGGCAATTCTGCCCGGGAGGTGGGGTTAGGTAAATCGGTCTGGATGGAGGCAGCCCAGAATCGTGGCATGGAAAGACCCGTTGGAAATCTAGGAATTGAGGAATTTTGGGGAGCCAGTGTCTACACCAGCATATCAGGCCTATTCTAATAATGAGGGCTGGAAATCATATGCAGGGGTTGTTCCAAACCGTGAAGATATAGCTGACTAGGCCTTGCCAGTCTTCCGGGAAAGCGTGATATTTAAAGGACCGATCCGGGGAATAGCATTCATCATGGCGCTTGTTCACCCCAGCATGTTGAAAGTGGCTATCGCAATGGCGGTAGGGATCACTTTTTGGCTGGCTGGAGCCGAATCGGCCCAGGCTGGATGCGGTGAGCATGGTTATGTGGTTCAACGCGCGAATGGTGATTTGGTGGTGGTAACGCCGTCGCAGCCAAGCTGCCTGCCCTGCAAGGGTAAGGGCCCGCAATGCAAACAGTCTGAAGCACCTGCCAGCCCGGCTGCGCCAGGGGCAACTCCCCCACCCGGCGATGATGCCTGGAGGGGTGAGGCTTTTTGTGGCGTGCCAGCAAGTTGTGGGGTGGGGATGTTGTTTTTAGACCTTGGCAGTTGTTTGAGTGGCCTTGCTGGTGAAATCTTTCATCCGCCGCGCATCTGATTTGACTTGTGGTCGATTTTTTTTGAGCATTTTTCCAGTAGTTTATTTTGAAATTTGCCGGCCTTTGCCGGCATCACAAACAATCATCCAGTGAGCGGGCAGGGTCTGTGGAGGCCAGCGGGAACCAGTCCGGCGGAGTTGCCGGTATTACGGGTTCAAGGCGGTTGCCAGCCAAAGCCTGCTTTTTACCAAGCCAAAATGCGGAGCCGGGTAGCAACCGGCGGAGGCGGCCATGTCAAATTCAGATCAGGCGGGTGGATTTCCCAGTCCGATGGGGGCGGGGCGAAGCCGGGTGCCCTTTAAATATGTTCCAGCGCTGGGCACCGGGCTGAAGGTTTTGCTGGCGATTGTGTTTGCGGCTTTTGCGATTCTTTCAGCCAGTGGTTTTTATCTGGTTGTTTTGCGCATCCTGGAGGCGGTCCGCGAGCAGGCCCTGACCAACGCCTTCACCTTTTGGATTTATTTGATACACATTGGTGTTGGTCTGATTTTGGGTGTGCCTTTTGTCTGGTTTGGAGCTCATCACTGGATTACCTCGCGCAATCGGCCCAACAAGGTTGCGATCAGGTTAGGCATCTTGGTGTTTGCGCTGGGTCTGGGCACCTTGCTCACCGGTGTGGCTTTGGTGCAAATTCCGGGCATGTTTCAACTGCCCACCGGGCTTGGCCGCTGGATTGTGTATGCGTTGCATTTGTTGATACCAGCCTTGGCGGTGTGGGTGTATGTGGGCCACCGCCGGGCTGGGCCGCGCATCCGTTGGAACTGGGGCGGGTGGATTGCAGGTGCAACGGCAGGCTTCACCGCCCTGATGGCTTT
>CAIWHS010000315.1 GCA_903912515.1 uncultured Planctomycetaceae bacterium | reverse complement strand
TCTGCGTGGTGCTGTTGGTGGTGATGGAGTCCCAGTTGCCGACGGCGTCGTAGTCCCACGACTGGCTGTTGGCCGATGACCCGGTGACATCGGTCTTTCCACTGTTCAGCGTGCCCAACTTGTAACTGGCAATCTGGTTCAGCGAGTCATAGGTGTAGACCTCACTCAGAGAGGTAATCACCTTGTTGTCCTTGTATAACCGGTTGCCATCCCGGTCATAACCGTACTGGTAGCGATCAACATCGGTGTTGGAGCTAAGGGGTAAATTCTACTTTCAATGGCTAGGACCACCGGTTCGCTGCACAGGCGCCGTTCCTCCGCTGACTATTCAAAGAATGCAAGCTTCGTGCCCCCTCCCCGGCGAGATCGCGGCAGATCAGGGCCATCCATGCCAGGCCAAGCCGCAAGTCCTGAATGAGTTCCCGCAGCTTGTCGGGTAGATGTGCGCATTCGCCGCTTTGTGAGGGCGCCAGGCTTTGCGACCTGCTGGCCCAGTCCAAGGCTATTTGTGGAACTAAAGACGATGATTAACCACGAAATACACGAAACACACAAAAAATAGCATTGAAAACCGAGGTGTGTGTGTTTGTGTCTTTCTTGTATTGCTTGGTTCCAAAAAAAGGACAAAAGTATGTAGAGAACGATTACACTAGAATTAGCTCGGCCGAACTTGATTGATATCGTCCATCAACTAAAATCGGGCAAAGAGATAATCATCACCAAGAACAAAAAGCCAGTGGCGCCGTCAATCGGAATGAAATCAACGAACGAAAGCCGGGAGTCTCCAGTAACGCCAGGCGCATAATCTTTGTCACGCCTCGTTCTAAATCTATTCACCGAACAGGAAGGAGTTCGACGATGTCTACGATTGTCACGATGGAAGAGGCGCAGGCAAAACTGCCAGAATTGGTCGCACATCTGGACACGGGCGAGGAATTGATTATCACGCTGGATCAGAAGCCAGTTGCCCGACTCATGCGAGAGCAAGCCTCTCTTCGCAAGCCCCGCAAGGCGGGAAGCGCCAAAGGGAAACTCGTCATTCTCCAGGAAGACGACGAGCACTTGAAAGATTTTGCGGAGTACATGTGATGCGAGTTCTCCTGGACACCCATGCTTTGTTGTGGTTTCTGCTGGACGACCCCCAGCTAAGCCTTGCGGCTCGACTGCTGATCGAAAACCCAGCCACTGAGGTCGAAGTAAGCCCGGCCAGCTATTGGGAAATTGCCATCAAGATCGGCAAGGCGAAGTATATCCTGCCGGAACCGTACGAAGTGTTCATGGTGCGGGAGCTTGCCGACAACGAGTTCCGCATCCTTCCCGTGGAAATTCGCCACACGGCCCTGTTAACGACGCTTGCCAGCCATCACAGAGACCCATTCGACCGATTATTGATTGCGCAGGCGCTGGTCGAAGGCATTCCGATTGTCAGTGTTGACGAGGCGTTCGACCCCTACGGCGTGACCCGGCTTTGGTGAGAATTCATGAGCAGCGACCTGAAGCAGATCAATACGGGAGAAAAAAAGTCGACATTCTCGTTCTGTGTGGCGTTCATCAGCCTGGTCCATAGGGTTGCTTTTGGCAGCAGGCCTTCTGAAAGCAGCCCTGCTGGTCGCTCAGCAGCCTGTGGCTTGGGGCTGGTAGCTGGACACGGGCGACTTCGCCGCCAACTGTTTCTTCGCCGTGCGAATCAACTCTCACTATTCGCAGAGAGCATTGAGCGTCCCGAATACAGTTGCAGGTCCAGCGACACGGAGTCAATCGAGAACTAGGCAAATCGTTTTGCTTCCTGCTTCCTGCTTCCTGATGCCCCGCGAGATGCTGAAGCCCGCATGGCACAAATGGCGAGACGGGATGGACCCGATCTTTCTACCCCACCTGAGAGCCGTTAGAGCATATTTCCTAATTATGTAGTCAAATATCCGCAGCTCTTGAAGTAGTTTCCGGCCTCGGTTTTGGAAACGGATTTCAGGACCCATCCCAATCCCCTCCACAAGGTGGAATAGTTTCGCTTAGCCAGCTTCCTCATCATGGATTTCACCTTGGAGAAGGCGTTCTCGATCGGGCTAAAATCGGGGCTATATGGAGGCAGATAGGCATAGTTGATCCCCAAGCGCTCCATGGTGGCTCGGACCGCCTTTGTCTTGTGCGCGGAAAGGTTGTCCATCACCAGGAGATCACCCGGCCGTATTTCCTTGGCCAGGATGTTGGTGATGTAGCTTTCAAATATCAACGAATTCATCGGGCCATCCAGGACCAAAGGCGCAATAAACCCTTTTGGTGTCAGCGCCCCAACAAGTGTGCTGGTTTTCCGATGGCCATGGGGTTCGTAGACAGTGAGCCGCTGTCCCTTGTGTGCGTAACCCCGCAGGGTGTGCATGTTGGTGGTGAAGCCGGATTCGTCCAACACGATCAGGCGCCTGGGTTTCTTTCTGGCAATCCGCCTGTGCCATGAGTTCCTTGCCCGGACAACATCTGGACGCTTCTGCTCAGCGGCCATCACCGTTTTTTTTATTGGTGAAGCCAAGGCGCCTCAGGGCCCGCCATACGGTCAGGATCGAGACATCTAGACGGAGCATATCCCGGTATTCCCGGGCACACAGCCCAGGATTCTCGGCCACCATTTTCCTCAGTTTGTCCAGATGCTTTTGGATCAGGCGGAATTTGGGCCCACGCTTTTCCTTTTCCAAAACCACAATGGACCCGGTTTCCCGGTATCGCTTCATCATCCGGTTGACGAAGGCTGGGCTGACCTTGAAACGCTTTGCCACCTGGCAGCCGGATTCTCCGGCCAGGCAGGCTTCAAATATCCTCATCTTCAAATCCATTGAAAACACGGCAGGCCCCACCTGGACCATGGAATAAGCTACAGCTGCCGTATATCCTATTAATCAATACGGAAATGTGAATGCCGCTCTAAATACACAAGTTTGCACCCAAACCTTGCCTCGTCTTCACCATTTTTATATCAAAACAACAACATCATCCTTGGAAAATGCCCTCAGCGTAAATAGCACCGCAAACGGTATTTTCCCCGGACGAAAAATG
>CAIWHS010000314.1 GCA_903912515.1 uncultured Planctomycetaceae bacterium | reverse complement strand
GGCGTCCCGGTCGCGGCAGCAATGCCCACCAATCCCTGGCTCAACCCGTGTCTAAACGGATCGCGCCCTCCCGGCTGGTTGCCCTAGCCTGGCGCAGCACGGGTCCCCCAGGGGCTTTCTTGCAAAATCATCAAACAAAACCAATCCGCCAAAGGCACCTTGCAAGCAAGGGCTGCCCCTGCGTGCCCTCAAGCCAACTTACCCAAAATCCATTGAGTAACGGTGCTCTCGGTAAGAAATTTTTACCCAAATGGAAAATTTTCGGGCCCCCCTGCGTATTGAGAATATGCGATCAACTGGAGGAGGTGCGTGATGGCGAAAGAAGGTTTCCGTTTGGTGATCGAGAAACCCAAAGCTCGATTGGTGTTCGCAGCCGCCACCCGGGTGAAACCAGCCAAAAAGCAGGGTGGACGGCGGTTCAAAACCCCCAAGTCCAATCCAATCTTGGATTTATGATGCTGTTGAAACCGTTGGGGGGGCCTGCTGTCCAGATTTTGTACATAATCAGGTGAGTCAACGGCCCAGGGTGGCCGCACCGCGCTACCGTTTTTTGGGAAATTTGAGGAAAAAATGGCCGTAACCTTTTTGCACACCGCCGATTGGCAACTTGGGAAGCCCTATGGATGGGTAACCGATAACGAGCAGCAAATCCGCCTGCGGGATGCCCGTTTTGAGGTAATTGACAGGCTGGGTGAAATAGCCCGGCAAGAGGGGGCTCGTTTTGTGGTGGTGGCCGGGGATGTGTTCGATTCGAACAGGCCCAGTGCCAACACCATAGCTACCGCTCTGGGCAAGATTGGCCAAATCGGCCTGAAGGTGTTGATGATTCCGGGCAACCATGACCATGGAGGTACCGGATCGCTTTGGGAGACACGGGAATTTGTTGAGCAAAGCCAGCGACTTGCGCCCAATTTGCAAGTGTTGCTGACAGCCCAACCTGTGGAGGTGGAAGGCACTGTGGTGCTGCCCTGCCCTTTGTTGAAGCGGATGGAAACGTCAGACACATCAATTTGGATACGGCAACTGCCAGCAGAAACTTGGGCCACTTTTGGGCAGGCACCGCGGGTGATGCTAGCGCATGGCTCGGTGCAGGCTTTTGGTTCTGCCGCCATGGATGGGGAAGCGCCTAACCAGATCGATTTGGAGCAACTACCCAAAGGGGAACTTGATTATGTGGCGCTGGGTGACTGGCACGGCGTGAAAAAGGTGGGTCCATCGGCTTGGTACTCCGGCACACCCGAAATCGACCGGTTTCCCAAGGGTGTGGGCAACCGCCCGGGCTTTTGCCTGGTGGTTACAGCCCACCGTGGGGCAGAGGCAGATGTGAAGGAAATACCCACAAGCCACAAAGCGTGGCACCAGATGAGGCATGAAATTCACTCCAACGAAGAGCTTGAGTTGCTGACAGTGCAGTTTCACGAGCAATTTGGGTCGCGAGTTAACCAGGATTTAATTGAATTGGAAATCACCGGTTCTTTGGGCTTGGAGGGACAAGACCGGCTGGAGAAAATGCTGGCCATGATCCGTCCCTCGCTAATCGCCCTGGATGTGCGAGACCGAATGACGATCACCCCCACCGATCAAGAAATCGAGTCGCTCACCTTGCGGGCGGCCGACCCGCTGATCAGCACCGTTGCGAAGCGATTGCTTGAGCGGTATCGCGAAGATTCTGGCAAGAATTCTGCCGTGGCTCTTTCGGCCCTGCGCGAACTGCATGCTATGGCATGCCGGGCCTGAGCCGAGCTAGGCAAACCTTACTCCTGAAAAAAAGAGAACTTCATGAAGCTGCTGACCGCTTGTGTTCGCAATTATCGCATCATTCGTAACAGCGGAATCCTTCGACTGGATTCGCCTTCGGGGCTGGCCATCTTAGGGGCCCCCAACGAGTCGGGCAAAAGCACGCTGATTGAGGCGATCCACACTTGCCTGTTTGTGGCACATCGCACGGGTGGCGAGAATTTCCTGGGTGCCATCCGTCCCAAGCCAGGTACGGGTGAGCCCCCTGAGGTGGAACTGACATTTGAGGCGGCAGGCGGAACTTATAAACTTCGCAAGGTCTTTAAGGGAGGCAGAACCGCGATTGCCGAGCTGACGCAGCCCGGCGGGGCCGTATTGACCGGAGAAGATGCGGAAACAAAGCTTGCCGAATTGACCGGTCATTCCCCCGGAAAATCAGTCGGCAAGGGTCAGGCATGGGCGCACCTGTGGGTATGGCAGGGTACCGCGGGGGATGACCCGCTAGGGACGAACCTGCCCAAAGCCAAGCTGGACCAACGCTTGGCACGCGAAGGGGCTGGAGGCGTGTTTCGCAGTGAAATCGATAGCCGGGTGATTGCTCAAGTGGAAGGGTTGTGGGAGCAGGTTTACACCGCCAACAACCGTGTGAAGGCATCTTCAGAGTTAAACAAGGCTGCAGAATCACTGGCCGAGGCCACTAGCAGGCAAGCGCAAGCCACGGCAGAATTAGCCCGCATGGAAGCGGATATTTTAGCTAAAGAAGATGCCTTAAGAAGACTTGATGAAGGCAAACGCGGGCTGGAAAAAGTAAAGCCGGAATGGGAACTGAATCAGCAGCAGATTGTCATTTTGGCGGAACTAAAGGGCAAAATGGCTGAGGAGACCCGTAAATTGGACGGGTCAGCCTTGGAATTAGCCAGCTTGGTCAAGGTAAACAGCGAAATTGCGGATAAGGAGAGCCAGGCCGCAGCACTTAAGAAGGCGTTGGAGCCGGCGGAACGAGAAGTGCATGAATTGTTGGAGCAGGTACGGGCCTCCGAAGCGCGCCAGGGTGAGTTGTCTACCGAAACCAAACTGGCAGCCGAAGCCGAGGAGGCGTCACGACTGCAGCGCGAATTGGCGCAGGCTTGTGCAGACTTGTTAGAGCGGAATAAAAACCTGGCCCGGCTCGAAGGGGTGCGGTTAGAGGCCGAGTCACTTGGCAGCGAAATTGCCGGATTGGAAATGAAGCTGGCCGGGTTGCCACCGGTCGACGACCAGGCGATTGCGCGACTGAACGATTTGGAAAAAAAGGCTTTGCTCGCAGAGGCCAGCCTGAAGGCGATGGCGCTGGAACTGGAAGTGGTGCGAGCCGACCAACCGGTGGCGGTAGGTGGGAAGGCAGTCCCCCCAGGTAAAACAGTTTTGGTGGCAAGCAGGACAGACCTCACCCTTGGGGAGGGAGTGTTGATCCGCCTCTCACCTGGAGGCGCTAACAGCCTGGCCCAAACCAGCCAAGAGGCCAACCGGGCGCGTGTGGCTTTTTCAGAGGAATTGGCAAAGTGTCAGGTTGAATCTTTGGCGATTGCCGCGCAGGTACGAAACCAACGGGCCGAACTGGAAACAAAACTGGCAGGCGCCCACCGCCAACACAAAGCAATGGGTGTTGGGAAATTGGCGCAGGAACTGGCGGAGGCGCGTCGCCTGAAGGCAACCAGCGAGGCCGAAAAGGAACGACGAATCGGTTTGGTGCCCGGCTGTTTCATTCCCGCGGAAGGTGACGGCTTTGCAACATGGCTGCAAGCCAGCAAAGATGCCGCACAGGCAGCCCAGTCTGCCAGCCACCGGGTGAACACGGAATTCCAGACTGTCGCCGCACGCGTCACCAGTTTGCGTGAAAAATGGGGTGAAGCAAAGGAGGCCCTGACTAATAAGCAGGCCAAGCTGCATGACCTTGCCGGCGGAATTTCGCAACTGTTGGAACAACATGGGAGCCAGGAGCAGCGTGAGCAAAACCTTGGCAATGCCAAGGCTTTGCATTTGGGAATGGAAAACATTGTCCGCACCCTGGACAACCAAATAAAAGCGCTCAACCCGGAAACATTGGAAAGCGACACGGGCCGTTTGAAACGGTCGCGCGAACAGTTGGCCCAACAAATGGAAGAAGCCAACCGCCAAAAATCTGAGCTGGACGGCAAATTGAGCGTGCTGCTGACCAATGACCCACGCGCGGATGTGCTGGCGGGGAAGCAACGGCTGGAAGTTTTGGAAGCGGAGCACCGGGCCAAGCAGGTGCGGGCCGAAGGGATCCTCTTACTTAGGAATGAATTCCAGCAAGCAGCGCATGCGGTGGGGCAAGAAGTGGTGCGGCCCCTCCTTGAACGGGTGAACCGCCTGGTTCGCATTGTGTACGGTCATGGTGCCGAAATGCAAATCGCCATCACCGGAGAGAACCTTGGCGGACTGCAATTAAAACGGCCCGACAGGGGAGTGCAAACCTTTTCCACCTTGAGCACCGGAACCAGGGAGCAGGTGGCTGGAATTTTCCGATTGGCATTGGCAGATTTGTTAGCGGCTGACCATGACAACTGTCTGCCCATGGTTTTAGATGACTCGTTCGTAAACGCAGACCCGGAACGATTGCAAAAACTGCACTCGCTGTTGGATGCGGCCGCCACGAACGGGTTGCAAATAATCCTGGTGAGCTGCGACCCGTTGTCTCACGCGACTTTGGGTGCCAAGCAGATTGACCTTTCTTCCATGACACGGAACCTGAGCGAAACAGGCCCTCTTGGAATTGCCGATGCAAGTGTTGATGTGCCCGACGCGGAAGGTCTGGAAGACCAGGACGACGACAGCAATACCATCGCCATGTCAACAGAAAAGCCAAGCACCAAGCGGCGTGGAAGGCGTGATGGAAGCTGAGGACTACTGGGGCTTATCAGACGCCGGCCAAGGCCTTAATCGCCTCGGTCAGGTCGGTATTGCTGGCGGTTTTACCCACCAGACGGGTGACCCCGGCCCGACGGACTTCATCGAGCAATTGGGGGTCTGTCTCGCTGGTACACATGAGGATGGGGGTTTGGGTGTTGGGGCCTGAACCCCTGGCATGGGCGGTGAATTCACCACCGGTCATGTTAGGCATCTGAAAATCGGTGCAAATAATATCGTACTTTTGGCCATCGGAGAAATTGGCGGCCTGTTTACCATCATGGGCCTCGGTAATATCGGTAAAACCCAGTTCAGTTAGGGCCATGCGCATGCGGCGGCGCGCCGAAGGGCTGTCGTCGGCCAGCAGAACCTTGAGTTTGGAAGGCTCGCGTTTTCCACCACCCGATTTCGCCTGCAAAGCCTTGACAGCCACGGAGAGCTGTTCAGGGGTGAACGGCTTGTGCAGCAGCCTGAATGCTGGATCAGCAGGAACATCAAGCTTTTCGTTGAGCGAACTGATCAGCAGGAAAGGGACTGACTTGAAGTCGGGCTGTTCTCTGAGGCGGGCGAGCAGGTCGAGGCCAGTCATGTCTGGCAGAAGGTAGGTGGTGACCACCAAGCCAATGGGATGATCTTGCATGGCCTCGAGGGCTTTGCCGGCATTGTCTGCCCGGTGCAGGGTGAGCAGCCCGGCTTGTTCGAGCTGTTTGGCGATCATCATGCCCTGGGTGCGGCTAGGTTCGACCAACAGGCCCATGTTAACCTGCCTTTCCGCCACCGGAAGGTGCTGTAGGACCTGGCCGGACTCTCGCAGTTTGGCTGGCGCCGGTGCCTGCTTCATCAGGTCGTTGCGATCGATCATGGCGGTGGAATCATCGATGGGCTGGGGCGCTGCCTCGCCACCAAGCGACCTTGCAATCCGTTCTAGGTCGGTGACCACCTCGTCCATGGTTTGGTAACGATCGATGGTGGATTTGGCCACCATTTTCCGAAAGACGGAATCCAGCAAAGGGGGAACATCGGGCCTGACTTTTTTCAGGGATGGAATGGGTTCGTTTTGATGAGCCATCACCTTTTTCATTTGGGTATCGGCTGGATAAACCACTTTGCCCGTAAGTAAAAACCAGAGGGTGCAGCCAAGGCTGTAAATATCGGCACGGGCGTCCGCGCTCTTGGTGTCCATGGCCTGCTCGGGGGCCATGTATTCAAGGGTTCCGGCGATGGTGCAAGCCTGGGTGATGCCTTCGTTGTCGTCAGTGTTGCCAGCGGCGGTTTCGCTATTCTCCAAACGCACTAGGCCCAGGTCGGCCACCTTGACCCTGCCTGCCGCATCCACCAGGAAATTTGCAGGTTTGATATCGCGATGGACCATCCCTTGAGCGTGCACATAGGCCATTGCCTTAGCCGCCTGAATGAGGGTGTCGATAGCGAGGGGAACCTTGAACTGACCATTTTTGGCAACAAGGTTGAGAAGGTCATCTCCCTCGACAAATTCCATGACGAGGAAATAGCCCATGGGGCCCTCGTCGGCATCGTAAGCTGCAACCACCCCGGGGTGAGCCAGCTTGGCGATGGACTCAACCTCGCGCTGGAAGCGTTGCAGCCCTGCGGAGTTATTGAGCATCTCCTGATTGAGCATTTTGACCGCGACAATTCGCTTCATGCGCTTGTGGCGGGCCTTGAAGACGGAACCCATTCCGCCTGAACCCAACTTGGAAAGCACCACATAATTTCCAAGGACGAGTTCATCCATTCGGCCATCAAGGATATGCGCAACCTGGTAGGGGGTTAGCTCCTTGGCCATGGCCAGGATTTCAAGGGCTGATTCATCGGTGCCATGGTAGGCGGACGAGTCCACCTTGGCGAAGGCTTGCTCCAGCTCTTGGGCCCCCACGAGTTGGCTGCCAAGGAGGCGTTTTATGACGGATTGTTCGGGCACCTTCATGGGGAGAATTTCCTTTGCAAGTCTTAGCCCGCAGTGCTTGCGTGCTTGCCTGAAGCCGCCACTTGGAATCTTTGAGCCAAGTCTGCGGCGGCGCGATCGTAGGCCTCTGGATCTTGCCACAAACGCCTTGGATCGAGCTTGAGGACTTCGATGCCTGCGCCTGGAGCGTCAATGAGTGTTGAAAGCCTGAACATGGGGTTTGGCCGCAACGGCGCATTGTTCAGCTTGTTGGCAAGAATGGCATCGACCACGCCGCGAGTGAAAGCCAGTGGCATGCGCGAGCCCGCATGGGGACCTGAGGCTGGGCCGCCGGCCCAGCCGGTGTTAACCAGCCAAACCCGCGAGCCGTGGCGCTGCAGCCTGTCCCGCAGCATGGTGGCATAGGTTTCGGGGTCGCGGGGCATGAAAGGGGCGCCAAAGCAGGCGCTGAAGGTGGCAGTGGGCTGCGAAACGCCCTGCTCGGTGCCGGCAACTTTGGCTGTGTAGCCGAGGAGGAAATGAAAGAGCGCATCGTCTGGTGAAAGGGCCGCGACGGGCGGCAAAACCCCGAACGCATCGCAAGTGAGAAAAATGACATGAGAGGGGTGTGTGCCCAAGCTGTCGGGTACTCGGCCGGGAATATGGGTGAGTGGGTAAGCGCCACGGGTGTTTT
>CAIWHS010000313.1 GCA_903912515.1 uncultured Planctomycetaceae bacterium | reverse complement strand
GGCGGCAATCTCATATACCCGCGCGGAAACAGGGCCTTTAATCGCATCCCATATTTTGTTCGCAAAAATAATGACCAAGAAACCTATGGCTACTAGGACCATGTTTTGAATGGTTCCTGACCCGTGTTCCAGCTTGATCAAACGTTTAATAACAGGGCGCATGGAATTGCTCCAATTTAGGAAAAAATCCAACAGCTTTTAAGCCGAATGCAATTTGATCACCGGTGGAAACCTATAGACGACAAAAGAGCAAAATCAGGACATAAATGGGTGAATTGAAAACGAACACGCTGCACAAAAATTAGATTCTAAGAATGGATGCCATTCACGATGGGTGCCGCTCATTTTTTGGGTTGCGATTATTTTCCCGGTAAACCAATTCAGGATTTATAGGTTTTTTCCGCATTCATTTATCGAGAAAACAAGGGTTTTGTGATGATCTATCCCCTCACTGTTCCCAGTTTTTTAAAAAGCGTGTCGCGGGTTCATGGGAATGGTGATTGGGAGGATGGATGGAACGATCGGTGGCACCTGGAAGGTCCAGGGAAAACCGGTCAAAACTGGCCCCGATAAACGGGGCTTGTTTAATGAAAGGTGGATGTCATGCCTTCTATCGAAACTGCGGTGATGGTTGCTATCGGTGCTCTTGTAATGCTGTTTGGGTGGAATACATGGACCAAAACTATTCAGCCAGGGGTTACGCACCAGGCTGGTCAATTAAATGGAGTAATTGGAGCAGGTGGTGGTGCTGGTGCTGGTGGAGGGAATCCAGCAAATCCTTAACATCCCCATCCTCGCCCGGGCAACCGGGCGAGGGTGTTGAGGTTTAAAACCATGAAAACTGGTCAAAAACGGGCTGGGAAAGCCAGCATGGATTTCGCAATCGTGCTGGCGATTACCTGCATGGCTAGTGTTTGGCTTTGGCATACTTTGGCGGACCGCGAAACCGGGTTTCTGCCCGACTTTCATATTGTTGCCAGGGTGATCGCAGGTTGGCCCCTTTAGACACAAAAGGAGCAGTTGATGGATAGGTTGGCAAATCCCCATCAAACCACTGAATGGCTGCTTCTTTTTTGCGGAACCACAATTGTTATTGTGTGTTCGCTTTTTTTGATTCGGTGCCGCGAAAACACAACAAAAGAGAACCTGGTGCATGGTGAAGCCGGAGTTTCTTATTCCATGGGTTTTGTGATGGCATTGCCGGTATTTCTTGCTATCACCCTCGTGTGGTTTGAGGCTGGGTTTTTATTGTTGACCAAAATGGCGACGGTTCAGGCGACCCATATGGCTGCGCGGTCCGCTTCCGTCTGGTTACCGATGGCGAGGCAACCGGGTACAGCAAAAGGGAATCGAGTCGATGGGGAAGGGCAAATCCTTTGGAGTGCCATTCTTCCAATGACTCCATTCGGCTTGTCAAATCCGGGTAATAAGGCCAGGCCTGGAAGCAATGGTGTGGCCATGGCAGGAGAGGTCCAAAGGGCTTATTCCTTCGTTAGCAGTGAGCGGGCGGGATCTATTGCCCGGAAATACCGTGACGCCGGTTCGCGTGTTTCGGTGAATATTTTGGAGGGAAGGAAACCCCGAGCCTTTGCAGAAGACTCCACGGACAGCAACGTGCTGGATGGTCAAATAAGGTTGGAGTTGGTGTATAAAGCGCCCCAAATTGTTCCTTGGTTTTCGGATGTGATCCAGAAAGGTTCCAAAGGGCGAGGGTACTACACCATCAAAACAGAGGCTCGGATTCCAGGGGAATATCCGCGTAACACCCAACGAAGGTTCAGTATCCCATACGACGCGTTACTGGATTGAGAGTTTAATCATGCCTATCTCAGCCGATAATCAAGTGAAGCAATTTCACAAAAACCAGGACGGCTGGATGTTGCTTTCCGGGATCATGGTCATTTTTTTCTTGGTGCTTTCCATCGGTTTGGCAGCGAATCTTGCCAGGACTATGCGTGGCAAGATCCGCGCACAGAATAGCGCCGACAATCTGGCCTACAGCGCATCTATTCCCATTGCCAGGGGTTTGAACACCATCACCGGGGCCCAGCACATGATCGGGGAGATCATGGCGGTTTCCATTATTCATTCGGGGTTTTACGGGCATTTTCCTGAAAACTTCAAAATAGATACGGACTGGTTGCCAAAAAATAAAATCTCATCCGGCACGCTTGATTCCTGGCATATGAAAGCGCGTTCTGCCTTAAAGTTTGTGGGTAAAAAAGAACCTGATTCCGATATGGCCAAGTCGGTGAGCGACCGGTTGAGACAAACCGAAAGAAAGCAGAATGCGGGGGATATTTCAAATGGTTCGATCGATGATGCGGACATGCAATTAGCCTGGGTCGTCGACAAAACCTACAAAGCCCAGGTTTTAGGTGTAGCCCTCTACTTGATTCCCTACACCCGGGCGATTGGCGAGGCGATGATTACCCTTGCCTACGGTATTCAAGCCTATTGCAAATTAGAAACCGAAGTTTTGGACAGAATGCAAAAAGCCGCGGTATCGACCAAGCAGATCCAGGTTTTGTCGTTTCAATTGGTGAAATCAATACATTCATATGAGGTTTTGGTTGTGTCAACCATCCGAAACCGTTGCTCGGGAAATAAATTCCCGACGGATATCCTTAGTGAGACCAATCAACCAAAATTCATGTCAAACAGCGTCATCTATAGAGCCATCCTTGGACTGCCGGTCGAGAAAGAAAAGCCAATTCCAAGAATTATAAAACGCAACAATAAAGACACGTACTTTAAAAAAACCAAAAATATAGAAATTTCCCAATCTCATTGGGTGAAAGCCGCCACACCCTGGGTTCAGTATAACCGTTTCCAGCTTGTTGATAAATCGAGAATGCTTTTTTTCAGCCGGTTCAGTGAATGGTACCAAAAAAGGACCGGCCAATACACCTTGGATCTTGCCAACCATATGAAGCTTGGAGGACGGGCAGGAAGAGACAATCCAAACCAGGCACAAGGAATCCAACCTTTCCTGATGGCAGATACCAAGAAGCCTGATGACCAAGGGAATAACCCTTCCAGGCTGCAGGAATGGCGACTTGGAAAAGACCAAGCCAGACTGCACAGGTTATTTGCTTCGGTAGGTTTGGCTTGGGAAAAACAGCCAGCATCCCGAATCAAGATATTTAGAGATGATCTGAAAGAGCTTGGAGGTTTTGCCCAGTCTGTTGTTTATGCCGCAGATGAACCCGATGCAAGCCATCCGAAATACAAGGATGAAAAGCCAAATGAAAAATATCAAGACACAAGTGGATGGGACACATTGGTTTGGAAAAACAGGGTTCCCCATTACAGCTACAAACAGGGTGGAGGCGTTGATAATCAGGACAAGATGCCAGTTGCCAGGCCGAATTGGGAAGTGAAATTGGTGCCGGTATCTTTGGCCAAAGAGGCCTTGAACCAATCAAAAATACCGGCGGGCTGGTCTAGGTTGGCCAACTTGCCTGGGAACGCGCTGGCCGGGCACTGATAATTGTTTGATAAGGAGGTTTCCCTCAATGAAGACACCATCCATTGCAAAAATCGCTCGTGAAGGTAGCGCACCCATCGAGTTGGCTTTTCTCATTCCTTTTGTCATTCTTTTGGGGGTGATTCTGTTCTACACTTGCCATCTTGGTATTCGCCGTTTGAAGGATGAAAGTGATATCAGGCAAAATGTTTGGACGGACCGAGGTTCGGTATCTTTGGCGAATCATCATCCATACCGGGTGAATGCTTCCAATTTGTTGGAAGACACTGCTGAAAAGAGACGAATCGGGTCGATGGATGGTCTCACTCAAACTGGATATTCTGGCCTGCGGCGACTGAGATTTATTCCAGCATTGGATTACAACAGTCACACCGCTGTTATTTCCGGGACTTGGGATGCAGCCAGGACACGTAAACAGGATTTGGAACGAGGGTGGGAAAAGAAAATTGGTGGGGGTATTTTGGGTGTAAACATTCACCCTAAAATGGCAGGCCTGTTCCTGAAACCCGGCTCAGGCAGTCAATTGTCTCAATTATCAATTTTAGGGAATCAATTGGGGGTCCGAATATTATTGGCGTTTTCCAGATTCCATGGAAATCAACAGCAAGCAGAAATGGCTGACAATAATCTGGATAGGAAAAAACGGGAGGCTGAAAAAAGATTGACGGAAACAAAAAACAGGAAGCGTTTATTGGAACAGAAACTTCAGAAACTCATACCTGGTAGTCCAGAATGGATTCAGGTGAAAAATGAAATCCTTGAAGCGGATCAGAAAATCCATCACCTTGAAAAGGCGTTCGATCAAGGGAATTGGTGATTCTTCCTGTAGTGATAAAGGTTTATTGCTGGATAGAGAATTAATTTACCTGGGAGTGCTCGACTTTTCCTTTCCACTTTTTACATTTCCTAAATAAAAACCAGGCTGTTT
>CAIWHS010000312.1 GCA_903912515.1 uncultured Planctomycetaceae bacterium | reverse complement strand
TTTGGGTTTTTGGCGATTTTTGATTGAAAGTGGCCTGGTTTGCCATGTGTTTATGAGGAATCCCTCTCCTCGATGGCATGGCAGTTGGGAAAAGTCCCTGAATCTTCACAATCTCAATTGACACGCTCTTGGTAGGCCAGATATGGCCCGCCCCGTTGCCGAACGCCACGAAGGCTTTCGGGAAAAAGGTGGCGCCCTTGCGGGCGCGCCCAACGGTGTTGTGAGAGGCAATGCGCGTGACCAATCCAGAAGCCAGTGCAAGTAGGCGCGCAGATTGGGCGGATGACCGCACCACTGTGGGTGACTTGCGCGCGGCGTGGCAGCACTTTGTCGCAGAACGCGATTGGGGCCAGTTTCACTTTCCGAAAAACTTGGCCATGGCGGTTGCTGCGGAGAGTGGCGAGCTGCTTGAGCCCTTCATGTGGGTGGGTGGTCCGGAAAGCCTTGAGCTGTTGAAGAATCCGGAGCGGCGGGAAGCGGTGGAGGACGAGGTGGCGGATGTGGCGGGAGCATTAATGGCTCTTTGCAACGCCTGTGGCATCGACTTGGCCGCAGCTATGGCCCGCAAAATGCAAAAAAACGAACGGAAATATCCGGCAGAGGTTTACCGGGGGCGGTACCGGCTGGGCAATTGAATCAAGAGGTTTGGAAATTGGCAGTTCAGGGGGGTGCGGCATGGCTTGATCACAAATTTGTGGGCGCGTTTTGCCGGGGGGCCTTTGGCGTGCCCGTGGGGGTTTTCAGTTGAATTCTTCGGGGGATTTGGGATGGAAGAGATGAATAATTCGGCAAGCAACCAAACGGGTGGGCGTCTAAGGGAAAGGCTAGGTGACCAGCCAAGCGAATGGACCGCTCCCAAGATTTGGCAAGGCGAAAGCCATGGTGAGGGTGATGTTCGCGAATTGGACAGGTCGCTTCGCGTGCACATTCGTTGGATGATCCGCCGGGATATGCCCGAAGTGCTGGGCATTGAGGAGGGTAGCTTTGGTACCCCTTGGACGGAGGAAGATTTCCTTCGCTGCCTTCGGCAGCGGAATTGCATCGGCATGGTTGCTGAGCATGGGGAAAGAATTGCTGGATTCATGGTGTATGAACTTCACAAGAATCGTTTGCATATATTGGATTTTGCGGTGATGGGAGAGTATCGCCGCAGGGGAATAGGCTTGCAAATGATAGCGAAGCTATTGGCTAAGCTTTCAAGCCACCGTCGAACCAAGGTGACTTTAGAGATTCGGGAAACCAATTTGGCGGCGCAGGTCTTTTTTAGCCGCCAGGGTTTTAAGGCTATAAAGGTATTGCGATCGTATTTTGAAGATTCAGGTGAGGATGCCTATTTGATGCAGTACCAAATCAGCCAAGCTGGTGAGTTTTCAAGTTTGGCAGATCGGGAAGCAGCATAAGAATGCAAGAGATATAAAAAGCATTTTAAGGGCGTGGCCGACTATCGGCCACGCCCTTAAAGCTTTCCCAACCGGAAAATTTTTAAGTTATATAAAAAAGCATAGCGGTCACGAGGGGCGAGCTGGTCCATGAGTCCTTGCTTACCGGGCTTATCTCATCTAGCCTGAATTCACGAATTTAGCGGGAGGTAGCATCCATGCGCGCTATTTTGAGCATTATTTTGCTATTGTTGGTAGGGGTTTTAGCCAACGGGCAAGATGGTCCTGTGAAGCCGGTCCAGCCATCGCCCGAGCCGACCAAGCTGGATGTAATTCAAAAGCAGCTCAATGACCTGACGATAACCTTGCAAGCTTTGCAGGCATCGGAAAAGGCTGGTGAGAATGCCAAACGATTAACGAAGGTTGAGAATGAAGTTCTCAATTTGAAGGATGCGATTGCGCGATTGGAAAGCGCCATCAACGCCATGAAGGTGGATGAAAGGCGTTCGTTTTATGGCAACCCAATCACGCCTGTTCCTGCAACGGATGCGCCAAAGACTGCGATTTCAGCAAAGCCGATAGTTGAAGCTCCAAAAGTTAATGTGACGGTTGGAACGCTGAAGTTGGTAAATAGCACTGCAAAAAGTGCCCAAGTAGCGTTGAACGGACAGGCCTATAAGGTTGAGGCAGGGCAGACAGTCATAGTTCCTGGTATGCCTACTGGCGAGTTCACCTATGAGGTAACCGCAGAGGATTTAGGGGTCATTCAGGCGATGGTTTCGCGCAAGCTTTCAACGGCTGAAACCTTCACGGTCTACATCTACCCAAGGTAGATTTGTCGTTAACTCAGCCCCTTTTAACACCCAAGCCTTGAATTACGGTGGCCGCTTGCATGGTGATCACCATTGATGGACCGGCTGGAGCCGGGAAAAGCACGGTTTCGCGCCTATTGGCCAAAAGCCTTGGTTTTCATTATCTAGACACAGGGGCCATGTATCGCGCAGTTGCGATGTTTGCATTGCGTGAGGGGCTGTTGCAAGACAGCGATCAATTGGCGGAAAGATTGCCAAAACTTCAGCTGGCAATTGACCGCGGACAGGTTTGGTTGGACGGGATAGAAATTAAAGACACAGAATTGCGAACAGCCGAAGTGACAGCCGCCAGCACCTTGGTTGCGGCAAAGTCTTTCGTGCGCAATTGGTTGGTGGAGATGCAGAAACAAATCGGGAATTCAGGCAACTTTGTGACCGAGGGCCGAGACCAAGGCACCGATGTTTTTCCTGAAGCAGTTTGCAAGTTTTTTTTGACGGCTGATCCGCGTGAGCGGGCCAAGCGCCGTTTGGAGGAGATGGGGGCTGCGGGGTTTAACCCAATGCCCTCAATGGATGAGATGGTTGCAAGTATCGTTGATCGCGACACCCGGGACTCTTCACGCGAGAAGGGGGCCTTGCGGGCTGCAAGTGATGCAATTGTTGTGGATACAACAGCTTTGACCAAAAATGCGGTGGTAGAAAAGCTCGAACGCGAGGCCCGAAGCAGGATAGACGGGGTTGGAGTCCAATGAACGCACCCCACAAACTGCCGCCAGTTGTGGAGTCTGAGGTGGACATTACCACCGAGGATCCCCTTTGGTATAATCTGGTTTATTATTTCACCAAGGCTTATTTCACGTTATTTCATGATATCCGCACAGTGGATGCATGGAGGGTGCCGTCGAAAGGGCCTGTATTACTTCTACCCAACCACACCAGTTTTTTTGATCCGCCGGTGGTGGGAGTGGCTTTGCAGCGTCGATCCTTTTATTTGGCCCGAAAAACACTGTTCAATAATCGTATTTTTGCCAAGCTGATCAAGAGTATCAACGCCATTCCCATTGACCAGAAAAGTGCTGGGTGGGATGGGATTCGACATTCGATTACCTTGCTGGAAAACCATAAGGCCTTGGTCGTGTTTCCCGAGGGAACGCGGACAATGGATGGTGAGATGGTTGATTTTCAGCCTGGGGTTCATTTGCTTTTAAAGCGATGCCCTGTGCCTGTGGTTCCTGTGGGGATAGCGGGTGCCCATGAGTGCTTGCCGATGGGCAGGGGATTAAGGGGTTTTTCTCCGCTAGGTCTGAGACATAACCGCCAAAATGTGGTGGTATCCTTTGGCGAACCGGTCAAAGGGGCCATGCTAGCAGATATGCCCAGAAAAGAGGCGCTTCGTCGCATGGAAGTTTTGGTGAAAGCCCAGGTGGCTAGGGCCCGCGAGGTTTATAAATCGCGGCAAAAGGTTTAATTTAAGGGCTAATGACGCGTTTACTTGCCCCGCCAGCCTGTTCGGGTTAGACTTTTTCTAAGTTGTATGATTCCGCCTCCTTCAATTAATTATTGGTTTTCCTAGATTTTTTGGCTGTTCTAAAGGTAATAGCTGAAAATAAAGCCTAAACCATTTCTTTAGATTGGTGGATATGCTCGAGTTTCGAGATAGCTCCGCTGGCAAGATGCTGTGCGACCAGTTGGGCCGCAGGGCTTGGTTGAGGCTGGGTGGTGTTTCGGCGCTTGCTGGGGCCATGGGCGGTTTGCCAGGGTCGGCCGTGCGGGCCGGGCCCATTCGAGCGGCGCGCGCGAAAAGCGTGATTGTGCTTTTTCACCTAGGTGGCCCCCCACAACACGAGACATGGGATCCAAAGCCCGAAGCCCCAGAGGAAGTAAGGGGCTCTTTTGGCACGATAGCGACCAGCCTGCCCGGTTATCGGGTTGGTGAGTTGATGCCAAAAACGGCTAAGCTGATGCAGCATATCGCAGTGCTTCGGGCCCTTTCGACCAATGACAACGCGCACTCGTCGAGCGGTTATTGGATGATCACAGGAGTGCCGCACTCCCCCACTAATGTGGAAAATGCCAAATTGGGTGCTCCCAATGATTGGCCGAGTGTTGGGGCCTTGGTGCGTTCAGTCACCAAGGGCCCGGGAGGCATGCCCGGTAGCTTGACATTGCCGGAGCACATTTGGAACACAGGTGGTATTCCTTGGCCTGGACAGGATGGAGGCTTCTTGGGGAGGGGAGTAGACCCGTGGCTGTTACCCTGCATGCCACATCAGGCTGGATTTTCGGTGGGTGGAGTGAGCCTGCCTGTTGAGGTTCCGGTTGACCGTTTGAACACCAGGGCCGAATTGTCGCGCTCTTTGGATAGGGTGGAGCGAGGCTTGGACTCGTTTGCGCCGGGTGCTTGGGGAGTGCAGGGGCAGCAGGCCCGAACGGCATTGGACCTAGTAAGGTCTGGTGCTGCCCGGCGGGCCTTCAAGTTGGAGGAAGAGCCGGAGGCTTTGCGCGCCCGATATGGCGACAATCGTTGGGGGCAAAGTGTTCTTCTGGCGCGGAGGTTGGCCCAGGCAGGTGTGCCATTCATTCAGGTTAACTGGTGCCGCATGCCGGGCGACACCGATGACAGTCCCGCATGGGACACACACAATAAAAATGCACAAAGGCTTAAATCACCCCTGATGCCCATCATGGATGCGGCTTATTCAGCTTTGCTTGAGGATTTGCAGCAGAGGGGCATGCTGGATGAGACGCTGGTGCTGTGGTGCGGCGAATTTGGCCGTACGCCTCGTCACAACCAGGGCGGCGGTCGCGATCATTGGGGCCATGTGTTTTCAGCGGCCTTGGCCGGCGGCGGCATCAAGGGTGGTGTGGTTCATGGGGCATCGGACAAATTGGGTGGTCACCCAAAAGACGGAAAAGTTGAACCTCAAGACATGTGGGCAACCGTTCTTGAACGGATGGGAATTAACCCTGAAACCGAATTTCGCGACCCGCAAAACAGGCCGTTCCCCATTTCCAGGGGTAAGGTAATTGAAGCGGTGATAGCCTAAAAGGCAGGCGTGAAACTGTTATAGGCCAGCCAGCAACCGTGCGGCTTTTGGGGCAAAATAGGTCAATATTCCATCCGCCCCGGCGCGTTTGAAGGCCAGCAGGCTTTCCAACATTGCCTTATCGTGGTCCAGCCAGCCATTTTGGGCGGCTGCGAGGATCATGGCGTATTCGCCACTCACTTGGTAGGCGAAGGTGGGCACGCTAAAGGCCTGCTTCACCCGAGAGATAATATCAAGATAGGGCATGCCAGGTTTTACCATCACCATGTCGGCTCCTTCAGCCAAATCGAGGGCTACCTCGCGCAAAGCCTCGTCACCGTTGGCGGGATCCATCTGGTAGGTTTTTTTGTCCCCACTGCCCAGATTGGCGGCGGATCCGACAGCGTCGCGGAAGGGGCCGTAGAAAGCTGAGGCGTATTTGGCGGCGTAGCTGAGAATGGCCACTTGGTCAAAGCCGGCCAGATCGAGCGCCTTACGAATGGATCCCACGCGACCATCCATCATGTCGGATGGGGCGATGACATCACAACCCGCCATGGCCTGGGTAACTGCCTGTTTGCAAAGCACCTCCACTGTGGCATCATTTTCCACCTGCCCGTTGCGGACCAAGCCGTCTTGGCCATGGGAGGTGTAGGGGTCGAGCGCGACATCGCAAATAATTCCAAGGGTAGGCAATGCCTGCTTCAGGGCACGAATTGCCCGGCAGGCGAGGTTTTCGGGGTTGAGTGCCTCAAGGCCCTCGGGGTTTTGAGATTGGCAGGCGTAACTGGGAAAATGGCCACCGCAGGCAGACCAAAGGCATGCGCTTCAGCGGCTTGTTCAACCAGGATGTCGATAGATAACCGCTCCACGCCCGGCATGCTTCCAACAGGTTCGCGAATGCCATTTCCCTCACGGATGAACAGGGGCCAAATCAGGTCTGAGGGAAGAAGGTGGTGCTGGGCCACCAGAGAGCGAATCCATGGTGATTTTCGCAGCCTACGGGGGCGGGCTACGGGTGGCCATGCTGGACTGGGCAGCGGGAAGTTCATGGTGGAAGGAGTCTCTTTCGCGTTGCCAGGCCTTTATTTGGTTGGCAGGACCTTGTCAGCACCGGGGAATTCGGCGGGCACAGTTTGGGTCACTTTACCCGTGGCGGCCCACTCGGCCCCGCGGTTGAGGGTGGTTTGGAACCCCACGCAATTCATGGAGACGGTGCTGTGGCCCATGGTGGTGTGGAACACCCGGCCCTTGCCGTAATCGATTGTAAAGAGGATGGGCTCATTGAGCCCGGTGCCGCCTGTGGATTTGGCTGAATTGGCATAGGCCAGCAGGGTGAATCCTTTTGCCGGGCCCCGCAGACGGTCGTAGAGCTCGTCTGAGGTATGGCGCCATGCCTTGGGGAGCCCCTGCATGATTGGGTGGTCAGAATCGGCGGATTGGAGGACGAATTCGTGCTGGGCGCCATGGCTACCGCCATTTCCCTTGGAGGTGTCGCGAACCACTTTACCGTCGTTGAAACGGATGTAAGGGCCATCCTTTTCGGTACGGCCTCCCCAGCCTCCGAGGCCGATCATCTCGTTGTATTCGGGCCATTGAGGGAAGGAGTTGTTGGCGGCATGCACGATGACCAAGCCGCCGCCGTTTTTGACATAATTCACAAAGTCTTGTTGGGTTTCCATGGGCCATGGGGCGCCGTTGTAGTTGGAAACAACCAGTGCGTAGTCGGAGAATTTAGGACGGAAATCTTTGGTGCTCTTTGGGCTACTGGTGGCGACATCAACCTTAAAAAGATTAGTTTTTTCAAGGCTTTTCTTCAGGATTGGAGTAGTCCCTTTCCAATCGTGGTTGTTTTGGCCGTCGAGGATGAGGGCCTTTAGGGGGGGGGGAGAGGGGGCTCGGTCGCATTGGCTATTGGGGGGATTCCTAAGCAGAGGGTCAGGGCTGGCAAACAGGCAAGGAAACGGCTCATGAACGACTCCGCGTGGTAGAAGGAGGGTTTAAACTTGGGTTCGATTATAGCCGAAAAAATAAACCAAAAGAATAAGATTGGATAGCCGCCTTCCCCAAAGGGAGGGAATAAGACGGAGAGGTTCTTGGCGGCGGGGCGGAACCAATGACCGGTTGCTGATTTTGCCACAGAGGTAAAATGCGATCGGAGGAGGAGGGATTCGAACCCTCGGTAGGATTTCTCCTACACCGGTTTTCAAGACCGGAGCATTCGGCCGCTCTGCCACCCCTCCAGAAACAGCATATTAGCGCACTGGCCTGGGTCTTGTACAGATTATCCCGTTGGTAATCTGGTGGTAGGCACTTGCTCAAGGATTCCCGGGGTGGGATCATAGGAGTGTTGAAGGCAAAATATTCTTATATCCAACCCGGGGAAAAAGTTGTGAGTGATAACCAGAATCAAATTCAAGGTGGTACCAACCCGGTAAAGGTTGGGAAAGGTAGTTCTTGGGGGCTGGTCGGCCTGATAGTTGTGGTGCTAGGAGTTGTGGGCGCGCTGCTGTTTTATGAAAAAAGCCCTTTGAATCTCACCAATATGCTTGCGGGCATGCAGCATGACGGGCGGTATATGAGCGCTTGGCGGGCAGAATTGAAATCTCCTGACACCGATACGCGGCGGACTGCTGTGATTGCAATTGGCAAGGCGCTGGATGGTAGTCAGTCCACCATCACCACCCTTTGCGACATTTTGAGTAACGATCCCGAGAGTGACCTGCGGATAGAAGCGGCCCTTGCCATGAGCAAGATTAAGCCAGACGATCCGATGGCAGTGGAAGCCCTAAGCAAGGGCCTGAAAGACGATAATCTGTGGGTGCGGATCAACTGTTCCCAAACTTTGGGATATTTAAAGAGTGGTGCAATCAAGGCTGTTCCCGCCCTTTTGGAAGGAATTAAGGATCCCAAGAACAAGGAAAAGACTGACGGCTTTTTCAACACAATTTATGAAACAATGGTGATGACCTTGGCCAAGGTGACGGCCGGTACACCGGAAGGTGTGGATGTGGTTTGCGATGCCCTGCAGGGTGCGTCAACCCGTCAGGCCAAGGTTACCTTCATTCAGGCGGTATCAATCATTGGTGCACCTGCGAGAAGTCGTGGTGAATTGATGCTGGAAAAAATGAAAAATGACCCTGACCAAGGGGTAAGCGATGAAGCCACTTATTGCCTTGCGGTGCTCAAGGGTGAAAAGGCAGAACCGGAAGCAAAAATTCGGCCGCCACAAAAAGGTGGAGATGGCAAGGGCAAGGGTGGATTTCCGGGCGGTGATTTCAAGGGCAAGGGCGGTTTTGATAAAGGGGGCCCCGGTGGTTTTCCAAAGGAAGGTTTTGGCAAAGGGGCACCTGCACCCAAAGCTGAGGGAGGCATAGCGGAGAAAGGCGAAAAACAGCCAGATAGCTCCAAGTAATCAGTCATGGAATAGATAAATTAGCCTGCAGCCTCCCATGATTGGGGCTGCAGGCTTTTTCATGGCCTTAAAATCCCTTTCCGGGGGCTTTGCCATCCTTGGGGGTGAGGATTTTGGGGGCGAGAGTGCCATCTGGCTTGCCACTAATTTGACCAATAGCCATGAGTGCGCTTTGCTTGACAGCCTCAAGTGTTTTTTTGTTATCAGCCAACTCGCGCAGATTTGGCAAAGCTTTGGAACCCGACGATCCCATCATTGCCAGAGCCCAAATGGCCATAACCTGAACCTCCGGTTCGGGGTCTGTCAGGGCTTTGGTCAATTCGGGAATAGTGAATTCTGCTAATTTACCCAAGGTTCCCAGGGCGCGAGCCGCCAGCACCCGGACATCGGCTCTGGGGTCATTCAGGTGCTTGGTTATATTTGCGAGCAGCTTGCCATCGGGCTTTTCGAGGTTAATCAAACCAACATTCGCCCAGATGGCGATTCCCTTATCGGAATTGCTAATCAGGGTGGTGAAGGCGCCTTTCACATTAGTTGCCAAGGCTTGATCAGCAGGCCTGCCTATGGTGGCCAAGCCAAAAACAGCCTCTTGTTTCACTTGAATGGCGGGATCTTTCAAGGCGGTGATGAGACCCCTCATGGCGATGGGGTCAGGGCCTTTTTGGTCGTCGTAGCCGAGGCTTGTGAGCAAGCTGACTGCCAACTTCCGGATTTCCCAAGTGTTCTGGTCTTCCACTTCTTTGGCCAAAGGGGCAATGGCTGCCTTGGCGTCGATAGGTTGGAAACGGGAGAGACTGATCATGGCTTGATAGCGAACTACGGCCTGGGGTTCGCTACTGATCCTGCGGACTAAGGCATCGACCACCTTGGGAATGTCGCGGTCAGCAAGATCCATCATTCCCAATGCCATGACAGCGCGAATACGGGGGGAGCCATCTTTGTCATTCGTTCTCTCAATCAGGATTGGAATGGCCTGACTGGCCAGAGGCCCAAACATGGCAACAGCACGAATGGCACGTTCGCGGACGCTAGGGTCGGCATTTTTTAGATCGGTCATCCATTCGTTGAGGCCGCGACCGCCCACACTGGAGGTGTAGCTGTCTTTGTTGCCCTTGGATGGGGCAAGATCTTTGTCGTCGGGTTTACGTTTTTCCGGAGTGCCTTCGGCACTTGGCGGCGGTTGGCTGTTCTTGGGTTGTGATTGGGAAGCGGCCAATGCCAGATTGGCCAGCAGTAAGCCTAGAACCAGTAGAGGGATACGGCGCATTGCTATGGCACCTCCAGAAGCCTGAAGAGGCGAAATTAAGCGTTTCGGGTTTGGTTTTCCTGACCCGTTATTATTTGGTAATTAGTTTACCATGATTTTTAAACCCGGAACAATCAGAACCTTTTGGGACAAATCCCCAATATGGATAATAGTAAAGGTTCATTTTCTCATTGCCCAGCTCCTCAGCTCGTGCGATTCTAAAGAAGTGACGGGAATGATGGTAACGCTCATTCCCAGTGATTTAAATGGTTATAGGGTGCTCCCACTTTGCACCCTTGTCAGTTTGATTGGACTGATTGGTATCCTGCCTGCCTGAATTGCGCTAAAAAAGCGTCGCTCCAACGGGGAATGAGATAATGCCCGCCGCCTGTTTGATCCATGTTGGCTTGTCGCTGTTGGTAGGAATGCAACCTGCCAAACCTGAGGTTTTGGATGCAGGCAAGCCTGTGAGTTATTACAAACAAATTCGGCCGTTGGTGCAGGTGCACTGCCAGGGGTGCCATCAACCGGCGAAGTCCCAGGGTAATTACATCATGACTGATCACGCCATGCTGCTTAAGGCAGGCGACCGCGGTGTGAAGGGGGTAGTTCCTGGCAAGGCCGGGGAAAGCCACATGCTGGAAGTGATTCGGCCGAAGGATGGCAAACGGGCAGAAATGCCAAGGGGTGCTGACCCATTGGCGGAAAAGGATGTTGCCTTGATTGAGAAATGGATTGTGGAGGGTGCGAAGGATGACACCCCTGCGAGTGCCCGAGACACCGTGAGTGGTGACAATCCGCCCATTTATGGCCTGCCGCCGGTAATCACCACATTGGACTATTCGCCGGATGGAAAACTGTTGGCGGTGAATGGATTTCATGAGGTGCTGCTGTATGAGGCGGGCACTTGGAAACAGATAGCGCGACTAGTGGGCTTATCGCAACAAATCCAGTCGGTGGCATTTTCACCGGATGGCAAATGGCTTGGGGTTTGTGGTGGCAACCCCGGCAGGTTTGGCGAGGTGCAAATTTGGGATGTAGAAAAGCGTAAATTGAAAGTTGCTGCCTCATTCACAGGTGATTCCCTTTTTGGTTTGAGTTGGTCGCCTGACAGCAAGCTGGTTGCATTTGGAGCTGCGGACAACAATGTGCGCGCGGTTGATGCGTCGAATGGCAAGCAGATTTTGCAGCAAGGCGCGCATAACGACTGGGTGTTGGGTACCTGCTTCAGCCGTGATGGCAAATTCCTAGTTTCTGCGAGCCGCGACCGGACCCTGAAACTGACAGAAGTTTCGAGCCAGCGATTTATTGACAATGTCACCAGCATCACCCCCGGGGCTTTAAAGGGTGGATTGCAGGTTGGAATTGTGAGGCCGGGGAAGGACAAGAAAATGGTGAAAGCCACTTCCATAGCCGTGGCCAGCACCGAGGAGAAGATTTACGAAGAGGTGCTGATTGGCGGTGCTGACGGAACCCCCAGACTTTACAAGATGCACCGGGAGACCAAGCGGGTGATTGGCGACGATGCGAACAAAGTTAGGGATTATCCGGGCCTGCCTGGACGCATTTATGCGATGGCCTTTTCGCCGGATGGTAAATCCTTTGCCGCGGGAAGTAGCTTGGATGGCGTGGGAGAGTTGCGAGTGTTGAACGCGGATGACGGCAAGAAGATATCGCAAGCTGAGGGGCAGGTGGGGGCCATTTATGCGTTGGCCTATTCGCCCGATGGCAAAACGCTGGTAGCAGGTGGATTTGACGGGCAGGTGCGAGTGATCGACCCGGCAACGGGCAAGGTTTTGAAGCAGTTCACGGCGCTGCCCGGTGCGGGTGCCGCAGTGGCCGCCAATGGCAGCCAAAAATAAGGCATTAACAAGCAGCAGACAAAGAATAAATGGCGAAGGAGAGTTAGATGATCAGGCAATATTGTTCAATTTTGGTAGGGCTATTTTTGGTGGGTTTTAGCAGGGGGGCGGATGGGGTACCTATTGAAACCGAGAAACTGCCCGAGGGGGCCAAGGTGGTGAAGCTGGTTGGTTTTCCAGCCAAAGTGGATCTGACCGGGCCTTTTATCTACCGGCAGTTGGTTGTGACTGCAGTGCTTGCTGGTGGTGAACAGGTGGATGTGACGCGGATCGCGAAGTTCGAGGCCCCGGCCTGGGCGACGCTTTCAGCGACCGGGCAGGTGCGCGCAAAAAGCGATGGCGCGGGCGAAATTCGGGTGATTTTGGCTGACAAAAGTATTGCCATTCCGTTGGTAGCAAAAGGAGTGACAGTAAAACCGACCACCCGTTTCATTCAGGAAGTGGGGCCAGTGCTTTCGCGTTTGGGTTGCAATCAGGGCACCTGTCATGGGGCGGCGGATGGCAAAAACGGCTTCAAGCTATCGCTACGGGGCTATGACCCTTTGTTTGACCATCGCTCATTGACCGATGATTTGGAGGGGAGAAGGTTCAACCGAAGCGCTCCAGATTCGAGCCTGATGCTACTAAAAATGTCGGGTGGAGTTGCGCATGTGGGGGGCGTACTGTCCCAACCTGGCGAACCTTATTACGAGATAGTGAAAAGTTGGATAGCGGACGGCGTGAGGCTTGATCAGACTGGACCAAAGGTGGTCAAGCTGGAGGTCCATCCTGTGCGCGCGGTGGCCCCCCTGCCTGGAATGAAGCAGCAGCTTGCCGTTTTGGCAACCTTTGCCGATGGCATGCAAAGAGATGTAACCTCGGAAGCGTTTCTTGAATCGAGCAACACCGAAGTGGCGACAGTGGACCGTTCGGCGGTGGTAACAAGCCTGCGGCGCGGTGAGGCTACCCTGCTTGTGCGTTATGAGGGGAACTACACCGCTAGCGGATTGATCTGCATGGGTGACCGCAAGGGATTTGCCTGGAAGGAGACACCCGAATTCAACCCAATTGACGGCCATGTTTACCGTAAGCTGCGCGAGTTGAAAATTCAGCCGGCAGAGATTTGTAACGATGCGGAGTTTGTTCGCAGGGCAACGATTGATCTAACGGGCCTACTGCCAACCCCGGATGAAGTGCGCAAATTCCTTGCGGACGGGCGACCAACGCAGGTGAAGCGTGGGGAATTGGTGGACAGGCTGGTGGGATCTTCGGCCTATGTGGAGATGATCACTAACAAATGGTCCGACTTGTTGCAGGTGAACCGCAAATTCCTTGGAGAACAAGGTGCCCGCGCATTTAGGGCTTACATTCACCAAGCGATTGCTGACAACAAACCTTACGACCGCTTTGCCCGCGATATTCTGATCGCCAAGGGGTCGAACTTGGATAACCCGGCGGCCAGTTATTACAAGGTTCTGCGTGAGCCGGGTGCGGCCATGGAAAACACAACCCAACTGTTTTTGGGGGTGCGATTCAATTGCAACAAGTGCCATGACCATCCATTTGAAAAGTGGACCCAGGATCAATACTTCCAGTTGGCGGCATATTTTGCCCAAATTGGCCGCAAGGAAGACCCAAAGTTTGCCGGCCAGAAGGTTGGCGGTAGCGCTGTGGAAGGGGCTGTTCCCCTGGTTGAGATAGTGGAGGATCTTTCGGGGGGCGAGATCAAACATGACCGGACGAGCCAAGTGGCTCAACCTAAATTCCCCTATGCGGTGGCAGGTTCTGACGCCCAGCCTGTGGCGCGACGGGAGCAACTTGCAAACTGGCTCACTTCGAAAGAAAACCAGTATTTTGCCAAGAGTTTTGTCAACCGTCAGTGGGCTTATTTGCTTGGGCAAGGCATCATTGAGCCGATTGATGACATTCGTGCGGGCAATCCGCCCAGCAACCCCCAATTACTGGAGCACTTGACCAACGAATTTGTGCAAGGCGGCTTCAATGTGCGGCAATTAACCCGACTGATCTGCAAGAGTCGGACCTATCAACATGCGGTGCGCAGCAATCCGTTCAACGAGGATGACACGCAAAATTACTCCCACGCGCTTGCGCGGCGTCTTCCAGCCGAGGTGTTGTTTGACGCGATCCACCAGGCGGCTGGTTCTGTTTCCCAACTGCCAGGGCTGCCTGCTGGGGCGCGTGCGGCAGAAATGTTGGACAGTATGCAGGATGTGGGCGGTGGATTTTTCCAGCTATTTGGTAAGCCGCCACGGGAGAGTGCTTGCGAGTGCGAGCGCGGCGGAAGCATGATGCTGGGGCCGGTTTTGAATTTGGTGAACGGCCCGGTAGTTGGCGACGCGGTGCGGGACAACAACAACCGTGTGGCCAAGTTGCTAAGCCGAAAAGCTTCTGATTTGGAGATTGTGGAAGAGATTTATTTGGCGGTGGTTGGAAGAGTGCCAACGGAACAGGAAAAGGCCGCCGCACTGGCAACCTTGAACCAGGGTAAAGTTGACTACCCGTCTTTGGTTCAGGAAAAACAACGCCGAGCCGAAGCTGCGGCCAAAAAGCTGGCTGAAGTGGATAGTCGGTTGCCCGGATACGAAGCCAGCTTCAAGGGCGGTCCCGTATGGAAGGTGTTGGCTGGTGGTGTGGTTGAGACCCAGTCAAAAACCGATTTCAAACGGTCGGCTGATGGTGCATGGCTAGCCACAGGCAAGGTTAGTGACAAAGACAAGCTGACACTGGCTTGGCCTTCGACCAAGGGTTCCTTCACCGCATTGCAACTGGAATTGTTGATGGACGAATCGCTTCCTGCCAAGGGCCCTGGCCGATCGGCTAACGGCAATTTGGTGATCAGTGAACTGTCTCTTGAATTTCAACCGGCGGTACCTGCAGATGCCAAGCCAGTGAAATTCAAGCTGGTACGTCCGAGGGCCACCTTCAGCCAGGATGGTTTTCCAGTGGGGAACGCTGTGGATGGTAATGGCGCAACCGGTTGGGCCCTGATGCCTCAAATGGGCAAGAACCATGAGGGCAGCTTTGAATTGGAGAAGCCCGAAGATGCCAAGAAGTTGGTGGAGAAGGGCGGTACTTGGAAACTGGTGATGGAGCAAAACCACGGGGCGGCCCATGTGGTTGGCAAATTCAGGGTGAACCTGACCGACTCGAAGGCGCCATTGAATTTTTCCAAGCCACCGGCTGAGCTGGCCGAAATTCTTGCCCTTGAGCCCGCCAAGCGCAAGCCTGAGCAGGCCAACCGTTTGCGAGATTATCACCGTGGCTTGGATGCTGATTTGGCGCGTTTGAACCGGGAAGCGGCGGAGTTTGCCAATCTTTCGACGGACGACCGTTTAACCGGTGCCCAAGACCTGTTGTGGGCCTTGATCAACACCAAAGCGTTTCAATTTAACCACTAAAAATCAGCCTGATTTTCTTATTGGTGTAGGCCCGGCAGTTGGGGAACTGCCGGGTCTACACCGTTTTTGTTGGTTGCTTTAGGTTGGTTTTCCAGGCGTTTAAATAAGAAAAATGGTTGAGGGGATTAAAATAGTCGTCCCTGAAAAAG
>CAIWHS010000311.1 GCA_903912515.1 uncultured Planctomycetaceae bacterium | reverse complement strand
GTTGGCCCTTCGATAAATTCAAAAACCAAGTAAAAAGGCAGGGAGTTCATCCACGCATCGTGTGCGGTGATGATGTTGGGGTGGTGCAATTTGCTCGCAGCCCGGACTTCCCGCAAAAAAAGTTCAGGGGCCCTCTGCCCCTTCGCCAAACGCCTATTCAAAACCTTCAGGGCTACCTGGCGGTCCATCACCTCATGGCGGGCCCTATAAACGCGGCCCATCCCTCCACGGCCCACCTCTTCCAGCAAAATATATTGCCCAAGCCGTAAACCATTACCATGCCCCGCCAAAATCCGGGCTGCCTGATAGCGGGTGAGGTATTTGCCTTTTGCAAGCAATAATGCCAGATCGCGCGAAGTTGCCCCGGGGGCCAATCGACCGACCAAATTCTCGAGTGAAACAGGCTCCACAAGCCTCAGCTCACCAAGCTGGGCTAAATATTCATCTAGACCAATGGATTCGCCTTCTGCCATTTATTCACCAAGCCTACGGTTCATACCAAGGCACTTTTTATGGTATTTGGTACTAATCTCAAGCCATCAAAACAAGAACGCCGCCCAGATTTGGACGGCGTTCCACAATGAATTAATCTTTCTGTTTTACTTGCAGGGGCCACCCGTCACGCCGTCTTGCATGTAAAAATCACGCGGACTGCGGACAAAGCGGTGGAAGGGTATTCCCTGGCCCTGAAGGCCTGACATTCCCATTTGGGAAAAGCAACCCTGACCCGGAGAAACAGGACCAACCATGCCCTGAAAGGGTGGAAAAGGTGGGGTGACATTGTAGCAAGGGCCATGCGGTGCGCCGCATGCGCCATTGGCTACATAATACCCTGGTCCGCGCATATCAGGTGCGGGTGGGTAAACTTTGCACGGTTGTGGGCGCGGAGTTGGGTATTGGGCCATCGCCTTAGGAGCTGAATAGCCCCAAACCAGCGCGGCGACTACTAGCGCAAATGGTACTGATTTCAAGCTGCCATGCATGGTGACTTCATCCTTGGGTATTCAAATCAGCCAGCCGGCAGGAAAGGCATAACCCATCACCCGGCATGCGAAAGCTAACCCCCGATTTCACCCCCGGCAGTTATTCCAGACTAGAAAAAATCAAAATCCAGCAAACAATCTGGTGTTTTCAGGCATAATCCTCAAGCTTTGCCAAAAAAATAGAATTGCATTTCTGGATGGAATTATCGTTGCTCCACAATTCTCACAAAAAAAACGCGAAACACCTGGCTCTCTTTCTAGGAGAGCCAGGTGCTCGTGCGACGGTAGGCCGTTCATCAGATTTTTAATCTAAATCAGGCCAAACCTGTTTGGTCATTGACCAGCGCCTGGAGCCGGAGCACCAGGATTGTAGCTCACTGGGAAGGCACCGCCTGGGGCGGAACCTGCGCCTGGGCCTGCTGAAGGCCCGCACATTGCGCTACCGGGAACCGCCCACTGCATGCTGGGGCTTACGAACACGGGAGCATAGTTAACGCGACCACCAAAGCCGCAGCCGGCTCCATTAATCTGGTAGCCGTGGTTTTTGTAATAGGCAACCCAGTCGATGTTGTCGAGGGCGCCGTAGTAGTGCTTCATGGCATTGTAATAATCATGCCAGAATTTTTGTAGGCGCTCTTCCTCGGGGGTAAGGCCCTTATAACGCTTGGCGAAAATATTCCACCAAGGTTGGTAGCCGCTATATCCAAGTTGGCCCCAGCTTGCTTGGGCGGAGGTGGAACCCCCAACCAGGCAGGCGACAGCAACAGCCATCATCACAAACCGCTTCATGGTGACTCCTTTCACAAGGCTCCGAAACTATTCCGGGATGCCAGGATCGCTTCCGATCCGCGACCACTCCCGATATGGTCGAGGAGCCCCTCCAGCCCTTCCCTGAGCCCGACTCCAACAGGATCCTTCCCGCTTGAGTCGTGTGGAGGATTGCAGCCTCGTCAAGGTAATGTTCGGCAATTTCCGGCCTCCTCCACCACCAGAATTGGATCTTTCCCCCACAAACTCAAACCTCCCCCCATAGGAAAAATGCGCAAAGCTCCACCAGACCTCCCGAATTAACAGGCATTTTCTCACTCCAAGGCCCAAATAGCCCTTTTTTGCAGACCGAGAACACTCTTGCTGGCAATTTCGCGCGGATAGCTTAAAAGAAGTAAAATCCCTAACGGGTAACCCAAAATCGTTTTGGATTACTCCTCCAAGGCACCTTTTTCATGGAATCCTGATATGGACCGCCGAAAATCGCTGAAACTATTGGCAGGTAGCCTTCTCGGAACGACATCCCTCCGCCTAACAGCAGCTTGGCCCGCCGTACTGCCCCAAGCCGACAATTCTTGGAAAGACTTGCCTTCCAAGGGCCGCAAGGTTCTTGGTGCCGACAAAGGAACCATTGTTTGGATGATGGAGGACGGCCAGTCCAATTGGCATTTTCCCCTGCGTGCCGAAGTACACGACATCCACCAGCTTGCTGAAAACCGCTTTTTGCTGCCGGTGGCTCGCAACCGCGTGGCCGAAGTGGACAAAACTGGCAAAGAACTTTGGTCCTACCAAGCCGAAAAAGTTCCAGAAAACAAAGAACACATCGAAATCCACGCTGTCCAGCGGCTGAAGGATGGCACTACCATGGTTGCCGAAGCTGGCAATCGCCGTCTGGCTATAATTGACCCCAATGGTAAAGTCGCCCACACTATCCGGCTATTAATCGACAACCCAAATCCTCACCGCGACACTCGCCTCGTTCGCCAAACCCCGGATGGCACCTTTTTAGTTTGCCATGAGGGTGACGGCATGGTGCGCGAATACGACACCAAGGGTAATGTTGTTTGGTCCCATAAGCTTGATCTTGCCGGGCGTCCTCGCTCCGGGGGGCACGGGCCCGAGGGCCACGGTACCGAAGTTTACGGCGCCTGGCGAACCCCAAAGGGTTCCACTTGGATCGCCTGCGGTAACGGCAACCGGGTTATCGAAGTGGACAATGCTGGCAAAGTTGTCTGGAGTTTGGAACAAAAAGAAATTCCCGGTGTTGTACTGGCATGGGTGACCATGCTCCACCTGCTTCCCGATGGCAACATAATCGTGGGCAACTGCCACGCCGGCCCGGAACAACCCCAACTGATAGAGGTCACACGCGACAAAAAGCTTGTTTGGGCCTATCACAATTTCCGCCAATTTGGCAACGGACTGGCAGCCGCCCAAGTATTCGACCTTCCCGAGGGAACCATCCGCTAAGCCCTAAAGACTTCCAGCCCTCTAATTTAGCCGTAACCCGCACTACACCTCGGGGGCGGGGATCATTTTGCATTAATTTCAAACTTTCCAAAACAAGGTCCGCAATTAAGTCACATGATGAACGAAGCCGCCCATTTCTTCATCGATGGTATTCACCATGTCCAAATCGCAATCCCTCCGGGCGGCGAGGAATTGGCACGGGACTTTTTTCGCAACACGCTTTGCCTCCACGAAGTAGAAGTTCCTCCAAATATTTCCAAACGGGCAATCGCCTGGTTTGAACAAGGCTCCCTGCGAGTCCATGTGGGAATCGATGCCGATTTTCACCCATCCAGTTCAGGCCATCCCGCCTTTTCAGTTCAAGCCTATGACAGCCTTATTCAGCATTTTCAAAAACTTGGAATTTCTCACATCTCAGCATCTGTGGTTGGTGGCAGTCGGCGGTGCCATATTTTCGATCCCTTTGGCAATCGAATCGAGTTGATTGAAGCCGCCTCGTTGGCTTAATTTGAAAGATCGCCCCGCTTCGGTTACAACAAAATTATTAGCAAACTCTCTCCCTGGCCCCATTCGAGGCTACCCATGAGCTCGTCACACCTCTTCTCACGAAGCATTCTTGCTTTTTTGGCTGGATTTTCTTCCCTCAGCATGGCCCAGGAGCCTGTTAGCCAAGTCCCCGAAGTGGTCGACTCGCAGGTACCAGGTCAAACCAAGCCCAACGAAACCGCCAAGCCTAACGCAACCTCCACCAACTTTGCAAAAGGCCCGGTCCCGTCATGGCTTTGGGGTTCCGATTACAGCAAGCGCTACATCATCAGCCATGAATTTTCCCTCGAGCAAATCCCAGCCAGCGCCGTATGCCGCTTCACTTGCGACAACGAGGTGCGCCTTTTTATCAATCAAAAAGAGGTAGGCTCCAGCACTGATTGGCAGAACCCCCTCACCAAGGACATCACGACTTTTTTGAAATCTGGAAAAAATAGCATCCGCGCCGAGGTAGCCAACGATGGCGGTAGCGCAGCCGGCTTTGCTTTCAAAGCGGTCATGAACTCGCCAATCGGTGCGACCTCCCATTTGGTTTCCGACGGCTCCTGGGTAGCCAATGAGGACGGCAAACCAGGTGAGAGTCAAAAGCCCAGAATTGTTGGCAAAATGGGAGGCGAGCCTTGGGGCGATGTTTTTTCCAATTCCATGGGCGGTGGTTCCAATCAACCCTTCCAACTGCCCGAAGGCTTCCAAATTGAGCGACTGTTCACTGTCCCCAAAGCCACGCATGGCTCATGGGTGTGCATCACCACCGACGACAAAGGCAGGATTATCGCCAGTGACGAAGGGAACAAGGGTCTCTATCGAATCACTCCCGGCAAACCAGGAACAAAAGAGCCAACCAAGATTGAAAAACTCAAAGTGGACATGACAGGTGCCCAAGGCCTTCTGCATGCCTTCGGATCACTTTATGCATGCGCCAACGGCGGACCAGGAAGCGGCCTTTACCGTCTCCGCGACACCGACGGGGATGATCAGTACGACCAGGTTACCAAACTGAAGGAATTGCAAGGGGGTGGCGAACACGGCCCTCACGCCCTGCGCTTGTCACCCGATGGAAAAAAGATCTTGGTCTCCTGCGGGAATCACACCCTTCCCCCCAAAAACTTTAGCAAGAGCCGCATCCCCTCCAACTGGAGCGAAGACCATCTGCTGCCCCGCCAATGGGACGCCAATGGCCACGCCCGTGGAATCTTGGCCCCTGGTGGTTTCATCGCCAGCACCGATCCCGATGGCAAAGAATGGGAAATATTCTCCATTGGCTATCGCAATCAATACGATTTCGCATTCAACCCGGAAGGCGAGATGTTTGTTTATGACGCCGACATGGAGTGGGATTTCGGCATGCCATGGTACCGCCCTACACGGGTAAACCATGCTACCAGCGGTAGCGAATTGGGCTGGCGAAGTGGTACTGGCAAATGGCCCCCTTACTATGTTGATAGCCTTCCCGCCATGGTTGACATTGGTCCAGGTTCGCCTGTAGGCGTCGAATTTGGAACTGGTGCCCGGTTCCCCGCCAAATTCCAAAAAGCCCTGTTCATCTGTGATTGGACCTTTGGCACCATGTATGCCATACATGCCGAGCCAAAAGGCTCATCCTACTCTGCTACCCGAGAGGAATTCGTTTCTCGTGCCCCTCTTCCGCTCACCGATGTGGTCATCAACCGCGATGGTGCGATGTATTTCACCGTGGGTGGTCGTGGCACTCAATCGGAGCTTTATCGTGTCACTTATGTGGGCAAAAATTCGGTTGATCCCGTGAATAATGTTGCCCCCTTTGCTGACGAGCGCAAAATGCGCCGTGATCTGGAGGCTTTCCACAAAAAAGATAGTGCCAGCCCGGAACAAATCGCAACATTCCTTGAACAACTCGCTAAACCCGACCGGTTCCTGCGTTATGCGGCCCGTATAGCCTTGGAAAACCAGCCAGCCAAACTTTGGCAGGAAAAGGCCCTCGCCGCCACCAATCCAACTGCCCTCATCCAAGGAGTCGTCGCCGTTGCCCACCAAGGAGATAAATCCTTAGCCGGCAAGGCTCTGCAAAGCCTGCTCCAATTAGATTGGGACGGAATGGACACACCCACGCGCCTCGACTGGCTTCGCGCCCTCCAGCTTGTTTTTATCCGCATGGACGCTCCCTCCAAGGAGCAAGCATCGGCTGTTTTGGCAAAACTCGACCCGTTATTCCCAGATAGTGAAAGAATGACCAACCGCGAGTTGATCAACCTTCTTACCTTCCTACAGTCACCTACCCTAGCTGCCAAGGCTGCCAAACTGTTAAGCGCCCCATCGGCTGCCACGGGTGAGGAAGTGGAAGACTCGGTGCTAGCACGCAACCGCGGCTACGGAGGGGCTATTTCTCAGGTAATGGCCAACCGGCCAGATGCTCAGAAAATCCACTATCTTTTCGCCCTAAGGAACCTGAAAGACAATTGGACTTTGGATGCGCGTAAAGCTTACTTCACTGCCCTGAACGAGGCCCGCAGCCGCTCGGGTGGCGCAAGCTACCAAGGCTTTTTAAACAACATCGAGAAGGATGCCTACGACAACGCCAAGGACACCGACCGCTTGGCGATTGAGGCCATGGGCCTGCGTAAGCCGGCCAAACTCACAACTCTGCCCAAGCCAGCAGGCCCAGGCAAGGCATGGGCACTTGAAGAACTTGCGACCCTGACCAAAGACGGCTTCCGGGGCCGTAATTTTGAGAATGGAAAAAAATCTTTCGCCTCGGCAAGGTGCGTGGTTTGCCATCGGTTCAATGGTGAGGGTGGTGCAACAGGCCCCGATTTGACCCAAGTGTCGGGGCGTTTCAGTGCCAAAGATTTGTGCGAGTCGATGGTCGAGCCTAACAAGGTTATTTCCGACCAATATAAGGCTTCCATCATCGAAACGAACTCAGGTAAATTGCTCACAGGTAAGGTTGCCAGCGAAACTGCAACAACCGTGGTACTTGTCACAGATCCTGAAGATTCCACCAAGGTGGTTGAGATTAAGAAGAATGAAATTGAGTCGATTAAGCCTTCCCCTGTATCGTTGATGCCGGCCAAGTTGATTGATGGTCTCAACCAGAATGAAGTTCTGGACCTGCTTGCTTACATGCTGTCAAAAGGTGACCCTGGCAGTCCATTTTTCAAAAAATGACATCTAGAGGTTCACCTCCTGTTCGTAGCCCTTTTAGGGCTGGCACTTTGCCAGCCCTAAAAGGGCTTTTTGCTTGATTAAACCAAGGCCTCACAGTCTAAAAAGTGGGCTCCAATCCACGATATCGTGGTCTTGGAGCCCACTTCGGAAGGGTTGTGAGTGCACAAAATGGGCAACCCCAAGCCTGCTGCAGGCCAAGCTTGGCCTTCTGGACCGGGCTAGTTCAAAGGTGTGGCCTCCGAAGTGTGAATTCCGTTCACTCCCTGGCGAATTGGCCAAAAATCTTGGGTGCCCCTAGGTAGTTCTGGCTGGGATGGCATGAACTTGAATTTAGATCCCATCACCCCGGTGGACGCCTTAATTCCACTGCGCGAAAGCTTAGCCAAAGTGGTTTCGGTGACCGGCCAAAACAAATTACTTGTCACCCTATGAGGAAGGATCGGCCGCACAACCACAGTGGCCCCATAAAATCGATCGTGCGGAGTGGTAAGACCTGATTTCTCCAGCTAAAATAACGCTGGATTGGCATACCCGCCCCCGCAAATTTAAAACACTGTAAGATACTAGTCCTACCAACCCGAATCGGGGCAAGGAGAACTTTCACATGCAATGCATCCTTGCACCTTTTGTTTTGCCCCTCATGCTGGCTGGAATAGACCCCAGCTCCGAGGCAATGGTCGATTTCAACCGTGAAATTCGCCCCATGCTGGTAGAACACTGCTTGGCATGCCATGGACCTGATGAAAAAGCACGCAAGGCTGATCTGCGTCTGGATAGATTGAACCTTTCTTCACTGCAAACAGATGGCGGCAAGTTGATAACCCCCGGCAAACCCGAGGAGAGCGATCTAATAGCCCGTCTGGTACACACTGAACATGGCAAGTTGATGCCCCCACCCAAGTTTGCCAAGCCGCTTAACGCCAAACAAATCGACCTCTTCAAAAACTGGATCCGCCAAGGCGCCAAAACCTCCGCTCATTGGTCTTTTGTGCCTCCCCTTCGGCCACCTGCTCCCTCGGTAAAAAACCGCGCTTGGCCCTGCAGTCCTATCGACAATTTCATCCTGGCAAGGCTTGAGGCAGAAGGGCTGAAACCTGAGCCTGAGGCAAAACGGGCCCGTTTGCTGCGCCGAGCCAGTCTGGATCTCACCGGGTTGCCTCCCACTCCTGCGGAAGTGACTGCTTTTGAAGCCGATTCTTCGCCAGATGCCTACGAACGAGTTGTGGATCGTTTACTCGCATCACCTCGTTATGGGGAGCGCATGGCGCTGGAATGGCTCGACATGGCCCGTTTTGCTGACAGCAACGGCTTCCAGATTGATTCGAGCCGGTCTATGTGGCCATGGCGCGACTGGATCATCAATGCCTACAACCGCAACCTGCCGTTTGACCAATTCACCATCGACCAAATTGCTGGTGACATGCTGCCTAATCCCACCCAGGAACAGCTCATTGCCACCGGTTTCCAGCGCAATCACCGCCTCAACGGCGAAGGCGGGCTGATCGCTGAAGAATGGCGCATCGAGACAGTTATCGACCGGGTTGAAACCACAAGCCTCGCATGGCTTGGGCTCACCACCGGCTGCGCCCGCTGCCACGACCACAAGTACGACCCTTTAAGTCAAAAGGAGTTCTACCAACTGTTCGCCCTATTCAACAATGTTCCAGAGAGCGGCACGCTGCAGGAAAACCGCAAGGGCGGCAACACCGACCCGGCCATCGAGGTAATGGCCCCCGAGACCAGTGCCAAAATTAGCGTTGCCGAATCCGTGGTGGAAACTGCAAAAACGAAAGTGCGCGCCGAGGAGGCTAAGGCACCAAATCAGGTAGAACCTTGGGCCGCAGCGGAGGTTATCCTTCTGGGAAAATCGATCTGGAAGCCCTTTGAGGCCAACACGGCTGTAGGAGATGCCGGCACTCAATACAGCCGCCAGGAGGATGGAACTTGGCTGGCAAAGGGCCCAAATCCCAACCACGAGTCTACCGTTGTCAAGGCACCCGTTTCAGGCTCGCTCAACGCAGTTCGACTAGTATGCCTGCCTGATGATTCGCTACCCAACAAAAGCGTTGGGCGGTTCTCCAATGGCAATTTCTTACTGACCCGTATGGAAGCCACTTTGGTCCCGCCAGGTGGTAGCCAACCCATTAAGCTCACATTTGGCCAAGCCTTGGCAAATTATTCCCAACCCGGCTGGCCTATTGAAGCCACAATAGGCAAAGATGCCTCTAAAGGCTGGGCAGTCGATGGCCCAACCCGCCGAGAACCGCTGGAAGCCGTTTTCATTTTGAGCGCGCCCACCCAAGCTCCAGCCGGCAGCATGTTGGAAATACGCTTGGTGCAGGCCACTTTGGGTGGCCACAACATTGGAAGATTCCGTTTGGCGGTTACAGATGCCCCATCCTTCGCTGTAAAATTGGGTGAGGCTGGCCCTGCCCCTGAGGTGGTGTTGGCCCTTAAAACGACTGCTGACAAAAGAACTGCTGAGCAAAAAAAATTGCTACTAAACCGCTATTTGGCAAGCGCACCCGGTGCGCTAGGGCAGGCTAAGAAAGAGCTGACCATGGCTGAGCAAACGCTCAAAGGTTTGAAAGACAATCTGCCAACAGCCATGGTGATGAAAGAAGGTACGCCTCGCAAAGCCCATATACTCATCCGCGGCCAGTACGACAAAAAAGGCGATGAGGTCTCGGCAGGCTTTCCGTCCATGTTGCCCTCTCCTCCGGCCGGCAGCAAAGCCGACCGCCTCACGCTGGCAAGGTGGCTTGCTAGCCCTGGCCACCCGCTCACATCCAGGGTTTGGGTGAATCGGGCATGGGAGCGCTATTTTGGCGCAGGCATTTGCCGCACAACTGACAATATGGGCACCCAAGCCGAATTCCCCTCCCACCCAGACCTGCTCGATTGGCTTGCTACCGAATTTGTAGACCGTAAATGGGACATGAAGGCAATGACACGCCTGATTGTTACCAGCGCCACCTACCGTCAAGATTCCAAGGTAACCCCCGAAAAGCTCAAACAGGACCCGCAAAACCGACTGCTGGCCCGTGGCCCTCGATTCCGTATGCCCGGAGAGATTCTGCGTGATCAAGCGCTGTACATGAGCGGCCTGCTGGTGAACAAGGTTGGCGGCCCTTCGGTACGTCCCTACATGCCTGCCGGCGTGTGGGATGAAACCAGTGTTTATGGCGATTTGCGCAATTATAAAAACGATACCGGAGAAGACCTTTACCGGAAAAGCATTTACACCATCTGGAAAAGGACAGCCGCACCACCAACCATGCTGCTTTTCGACGCCCCCAATCGCGAAACCTGCTTGGTGCGTCGGGGGCGCACAAATACCCCGCTTCAGGCCTTGGCCTTGTTGAACGAGGTCACCTATGTGGAAGCTGCGCGCAAGCTGGGCGAGCGCATGATTGTTGAGGGAGGAAACGATATTTCCTCACGATTGAAACACGGCTTTCACCTCACCCTAAGCCGCGAGCCCTCGGCTCGTGAATTGGAGATCATGCGTCAGGGTGTCGAACGGGATACCCAGCGCTTCCTTCGGGACATCCCAGGCGCCGAGAAACTTATAGCCTTAGGGGAGGCCAAAGCAAAGGTCGGCCTCATACCTGCCGAATTGGCCGCCTTCACCTTGGCCGCCAATGTCCTCCTCAACCTCGACGAATGCGTTACACGGGAGTGAACCAATCCATGCATCCCATCAACCAGCAGGCAGCCGTCAACCGCCTCAATCGCCGCATCTTTCTGGGCAACGGCCTGGCTGGATCGTTAGGGACCATGGCCGCCTCCAGACTGCGGGCAGAGGAAGCAGGAGCCCCTTGGCTCATTCCAGGAATACCAAAGGCCAAAAGGGTGATTTACCTGTTTCAATCAGGTGCCCCCTCGCAGATGGATCTGTTTGATCCCAAGCCGAAAATGGAAAAACACCGCGGCGAAGACCTGCCTGAAAGTATTCGCAAAGGCCAACGGCTCACCACCATGACTAGCGGGCAATCGAAATTCCCGGTCGCTCCCTCGGTTTTCAAATTCAATAAGCATGGCGATTCAGGCCTGTGGCTAAGCGATGCCTGGCGCTATCTACCCCGCGTGGCGGATGAATTGTGCATGATCCGCACCATGCACACCGAGGCTATCAACCACGATCCTGCCATCACTTTCATGCAAACCGGCAACCAATTGCCAGGCAGGCCCAGTATCGGCGCATGGGTCACCTACGGTTTGGGTAGCCCTAACAAAGACCTGCCCGGCTATGTGGTACTCACCAGCTTTGGCAGCGGCCGGCCCGATGACCAGCCTTTGTATGATCGGTTGTGGAGCGCTGGCTTTTTGCCGGGCAAACACCAAGGGGTAAAATTCCGCAACAAAGGCGATGCCGTACTTTATCTCACCGATCCCCCCGGAGTTGATCGCTCCACTCGCCGAGCCACCCTCGACCGCTTGGCGGCGCTGAACGGACTGCATCACCAAAGCTTGGGTGACCCAGAAATTGAGACCAGGGTTAACCAATACGAGATGGCCTTCCGCATGCAGGCCAGTGTGCCCGACTTGCTAAACATGCGGAACGAAACCAAAGAAACGCTGGAAATGTACGGAGCCGATGTCACCCGACCGGGCAGCTACGCTGCCAATTGCCTGCTGGCACGCCGTTTAGCCGAGCGCGATGTGCGCTTTATTCAGCTTTTCCACATGGGCTGGGATCATCACGGCAACCTTCCCGCAGCCCTAAGGGGGCAATGCAAAGACACTGACCAGGCAACCGCTGCCCTCCTGACTGACTTGAAAAGGCGCGGACTACTGGAAGACACCCTCGTTGTCTGGGGTGGCGAATTCGGCCGAACTATCTATTCGCAGGGCGGTTTAAGCGAGGCCAATTATGGCCGTGATCATCACCCCCGCTGCTTCAGCATGGTTCTTGCTGGCGCTGGAGTAAAAAAGGGCCTCACCTTCGGCGAAACAGATGACTACTGCTACAACATCGTCAAAAACCCGGTCCATGTGAACCAACTCAATGCCACAATCCTCCACCTGCTGGGCATTAACCACGAACGGCTGACTTTCCCCCATCAGGGCCTCGAAGCCCGGCTGACAGGTGTGGAACCGGCGCCGGTTGTGAAAGAACTTCTGGCTTGACTTTTATTGGCGGAAAACCCAGATCCTGAACCCGTGGTTCAACCGCGAATGTAGACCGCTGGTGGGCATCTTTCGAGAGCCCTACCCTTAATGGCACGCAACTGCTCAGGGGTGCGGGTTTTGAAAAACCACTCCAGGCTGGATTTTCCCCGGTTTTCCGCGATGAATTCCACAGTGCTTTTGTCAAGGTCATTGACAATCGTCAGGTACCGATTACCTTTGCGGAAATCCTTTTCATCCACACCCAAAAGCCGGGAAGAAATAGCCTCCTTCCGCAACATGCCCCGGTTGTCGGCACGATCCATCACATTCCAGGCTTGGTCCCAACTGATGTTTAACAACTGACAGGCGGCCTTCACTGTTTGGCAAGCCAAGAGGACATCAATGACAAAGCGTTCCATAAGGACGGTGAACCGGCCATGGGGTTCGGCCCAAAGGGACTCGAACCTGGACAACCCCATGCTCCTCACAGGATAAGAGAGGTGTCCTAGCATGGACCAGCGTTTGAAATTGGTAAGGGTTCAGATGGCGTCAGGTTTGTTCCGGAGAATGGGCCTAACAACCGTATTCCCGGGAGCATTTGGAGCACTTGAATTTGCTCTCCAAATCATACTCCAAGTCTATGTGGATAATCTGACCTTCCACATCAAGACGTACATGCACCACTTTCGATGGCGAACACAGGCCAAGTATCTACTGATAGAGTTCGCTGTTGCTTTCCAGCGGGTTCCTCCAATAGAAAAGCATAATCGATCAAAACTCACCCAGAAAGTTGCCGAAAGAACCATTTATTTTGGAACCACTATGAAAGCCAAAGAAATCAATCCGGATTGCGCCGCAGGGTTTCATCCTTCAGCACAATCAAGCCTTGTGAATCCAGATCGGCTCCGGTTGCTTGCCTGCGCAAGTCTTGCATTAGCAGATCCTCATACCGCAGGTTGGTGGCCTGTGTGAGGCGCTGGTAAAGGTTGTCAGGCTCGTTCATTTCGCGTTGTTTGCTGGCCCCTTGGTAGGCCGCCTTGAATTCGCTTTCTGATGGGGCCACCTTGCTCGTCACCAAAGCCAGATACAGCGAAGTGCCAGAGTTGTCTGCCAATACCACCGAATTACCAGGCTCCACATCGGCAAGTAAAAGCAAACTTTCCGGACGCGGATAACGAATTGTGGCCAGCGGAATTCGGCTTTGCTCATAAGACCCAGCCATAGCAGGGGAAAACGAGGCCGACCGCTGAAGGTTCGATTTGCCGTCAAAAGATGTCGCTGCGGGCGCACTTTTCAATTCAGGGAACTTCTCACGCAACTTTGCGAGGCACTGCTCCCCGCTAATCAAGTCTACAGCCTTGCCTGTGGTGCAACCTTTAACAAAATCCTGATATTCCTTTGCCTTCTTGCGAACTTCCCTCACTTGGCGGCGGAGCAATATCTCATTAACCACCATGGGGCGCACTTCATCCAAAGTGCGGGGCCGGCTTGCCTGATCCTCAGAAGCCCAGAAGAGAAATTCTGGCTTGGCATCCTTCTTCTTGTCGCTAGCCAAAAAGTCTAAAGGCTGGTTCGGGTCGCGACCGCTGATCCGGCTGGCTAAAAACACCCCACGCACCTGTTGCCGAAGGTAATCGGCAAAGGGGCGATCCACCTCGCGATTGGGGCTGTTGGTTTTAAGGCTCTCCTGGTAAGCGTTGATCAATGCTTGCGCAGCCGGGTCCTTTTCCACGCTGCCAATATCCTGCAAGCCGGCAAGGGGGGTGTACGCAAAACCCAGCGCCGTTGCGCGATCCTTGGCTTTGGCTTCGGCCGCAATTGCGTCCTTGGGAGGGATGCCATTGGCTCCCCGTAGGCTTGATAAAAATTCGCTGAATGAAGCGACTTGGCGATCAAAGGTTGCTTTTTGTGAAGCGGCAAATACTTCAGGTGCTATGAGGGCCGCTACGGTCTCTTCGCCAGCCAATTTACCGGGCATTGTAGTCGCACCCAGCGGGCTGTACGGCAAATGATTGGCTGAGCCCAACAGTGCGGCAGTTGCCGCCTGCTTGACACGACGGAACCGGGCAAGTGCGTCTGGGCCACCTGTTACCCACGCCACTGCGGCTGCATGGTTGTGGGCTCCACCCAAACCGACCAAACCCACCACCACCTCGGGGGTGATTCTCTCAAGCGGGCTGCCAGACTTTTGATAGGCGGCATCATGTCGGCGTTGCTCAAAGGGAGAGATCTTCGCCGCCAAATCACGACGCTCAAAAGCTCCAAGCTGCGGGTCCAGCCAAATCCAAGGCCCAAGGCCAGGAAGCGAATCATCGGTTAAAACCGGAAGACCGGTTGAACTGGTATCGGACCAAGTGTAAAGCCCCATCACCGATGCCGCACCCGCCCCAGCAAGGGACTGCCCCAGCACTTGGGCGGGAGCCCAAACTCGAAGGGCCTGCAACAGGGGAAGTTGTGCCTTCACAAGAGGCGCATCCTCACGCGCTGCCACCCATGCCAGTTTGTACATTTGAGGGGTCTTGAACCCAGGGAAAGAAGAGCCTGGCACCGGCTCAACATCTTTGTAGCGGTCAAAAAAGTCTTGAACTTCCTTCTCGCTCACTGTTTGGCTTTTTGGATCAACCGCAAGAATTGGCAGGGGTTGAACTACAGCCGCCACTCGGGTCAAATTCCGCTCGTAAAAACGGTGGAACTCCTCGGGCGTGGGCACAAGAGTGGTCGCCGGCACACCGCCTGCTGCACCACCCATCATCATTTGAAACATGCCCCCGGCCGCCTGCCCAAGCACCACTTCGCGTGCCAGCATCGTGGCCATCAGGCCACGCAGGCCTTCTTTAATATCCTTAGGGGTGACCACCCTGCGATTGAGCTGGGCGAACTGCATAGCAGTCTTCAGGTAAGGCAACTCCTCAAAGCTCATCCCTTCTGGCCAGGGATCTTTCATGCTGGGGGTTGCCAATTCCTCGTTAAAAATTTTCCGCATTGCGGCATCATCTAATCGAATGCCCAGCTTTTCAGCCTGTTCGGCCCAAATTAACTGGTCAACTGATTCGTCAAGTGTTTGCGGTGGCATCGACAGGAAACGCGGACGCTTGGCTTCTGACTCCCGACGCTGGCTGGCGGTGAGGCTGTTTGAATAGCCAAAGCGCAGGAATTCACCCAGCATGAAGTTTTCGCGCACCTTGGCAACATCGGACTTGTACACCTGTTTCCCGTAAAGACGGGTCACTTCAGGACCTTTGTCAGCGCTTGAACCGCCGGTTAGCGTGTTCAAAATGTCCCCCTGACCAAATGTCAGCACGAAGACAAACATCGCCACCATGGTGATGCCGGCCATTACGACCTTCGAATTTTCTCGGACCATTTCCAGGGGATTGAACGCCATGTTCCGTCCTTAGAGTGGTTCAGGTCTTAATCAACGCATCTCTTTACATGTGTTGCACTTGCGTCACATGATGCCCAAGCTGCTTGACCGACCCGAATAACAGGCGCGTTGCCTTCTCATCATTATATATGGAAGACCTTCCCCTTGACGAGGGCGGGGTGAGGCCTCCATCGTGAGACCCTAACGCTACTTTTAAATCCATCACGAAAAGAGAATTGTACCTGTTGTGCCCGCCATCACAACAGCAACAGTCCCCAAAGCCTGACTGCACCGGAGGATAACTTTGGCCGCTCGAAAAAAAACCAAGAACCTGGTAATTGTGGAATCCCCTGCTAAGGCGAAAACCATCCAGAAATACCTTGGCCCAGATTATGAAGTCACTGCCAGCAAAGGCCATGTCCGTGATTTACCTAAAAGCCGCTTCGGTATCGACATAGAGAACAACTGGTCGCCTACATATCGACCGCTACAAGATCGGAAATCCGTTCTTGATTCACTCAAGAAGATGGTGAAAACTGCTAAAATTGTATATCTGGCTCCCGATCCAGACCGTGAAGGTGAAGCCATTGCTTGGCACCTTAAGGAGGCCCTTGGCCTGAGTGACGACCAAGTAAAACGCGTCACCTTCAACGAAATCACCAAGAAAGCCGTTCAGGCCGCATTTGAGCACCCACGCGAAATAGATATGGACCGGGTCCAAGCGCAGGAGGCACGCCGCTTCCTCGACCGCGTGGTTGGTTACAATCTCAGCCCGCTCCTCAGCCGCAAGCTCGCCCGCCAACTTTCCGCAGGCAGGGTTCAGTCAGTTGCAGTGCGCCTCATTGTTGACCGCGAACGAGAAATCTCCGCGTTCAAACCTGAGGAATATTGGAAAGTCGTGGCTCTTCTTGCCTCCGAAGCCACTGTCGATCGGGCCCTGATCGGGCCCGAAACGGTCCGCATAACCGAGATCCTGAGCGACAAGCCCAAGCGCGGCAAGAAAAAGGTCACCAAGGGCGAGAACTCCGAGGAAGATGATGGCGGGGCAGACACCATTCCTGATGGCTCATTCATTGCGGAAATGGTCGGTTGGAAGGGCGCAAAGTTCGCCGCCGACAACCGTGCCTTGGTGAATGAAGTAGTCGAAGGCCTTTCTGGCAAAAATTGGGTTATTAAATCGCTGGAAGAAAAGGAAAAAGCCAGCCGCCCTTCGCCACCATTCACCACTTCCACTCTCCAACAGCAAGCGTCCTTACGCATGGGGTACTCCGCCAGCCGGACCATGCGCACCGCACAGCGCCTTTATGAGGGCGTTGAAATGGGCAAAGAGGGTCAGGTCGCCCTCATCACCTACATGCGTACCGATAGCACCAAGGTTTCTTCTGACGCCCTTCAGGCTGTTCGCGCAAAGATTCTGGCTGATTTCGGCCCCACCTACCTCCCAGACAAACCCAATGCTTACGAATCTGGCAAAAGCGCCCAAGAGGCCCACGAGGCAATCCGGCCCACCGAACTCCGCTACACTCCCGAAATGGTGGCGCGGGTCCTGCCTTCCGAGCAGGCCAGGCTGTACACCCTCATTTATAACCGGTTCCTTGCCAGTCAGATGAAACCGGCAATTTCTAGCGTCACCACTGTTGAAATTACCGCTGGCGAAGGACTTTTTCGCACTTCGGGCAGCATCTTGCGATTTGATGGCTTCCGACGCGTTATGCCGCTTGGCAAGAAGGACGATGAGCCCCAATTGCCTGCGCTGAAACAGGGCCAAGGCCTTGACCTTCTGCGACTGGATGGCAGCCAGCATTTCACCCAGCCCCCGCCCCGTTTCAACGAGGCAAGCCTTGTGAAAACCTTGGAAAAGGAGGGTATTGGCCGCCCAAGTACCTATGCATCCATTATTTCCAAAATTCAAGAGCGCAATTATGTTGAACAGCAGGACCGTCGCTTCCACGCCACCTCGATAGGCATGGAAGTGGTCGATATGCTCGTGGAGAATTTCAGCCGGGTCATGGACCTGAAATTCACCAGCCACATGGAGGCCGAACTAGATAGAATAGAGACGGAGCATATCCCCAGAAATGCCGTCCTTGATGAGTTCTACGGCCCATTCCGCGAAAATCTCAACGAAGCTTCCGAAAAGTTGGGGGCCAGCGAAAAGTGCCCCAAATGCGGCAAGGGTATCCAGGAAAGATTCAGCCGCCGTGGCCGATTTTTCGGCTGCGCAGGCTACCCCGAATGCGACTACATCAAACGCCCAGAAGGCGAACCCGAGCGAAAGCCAGCCGAGGTCACCGAACATATCTGCCCCACCTGTGGCAAGAATATGGTCAAACGCTTTGGCAAGGGAGGCCCATTCTTGGGTTGCGCAGCTTATCCTGAATGCAAAACCACCATGAACCTCACCGAGGAGGGTGGCACGGTTCTCGCCAGTAAGCCCACCGAGCATCAATGCGAAAAGTGCTCGTCGCCTATGATCTTGCGTACCGGCAAGCGCGGGCCTTTTTTGGCCTGCTCCGCTTACCCAAAATGTCGGCAAGCAGTGGATGTTGATGCTGACGGCAATCCCAAAAAACCGGTCGAATTAGGTATCGCCTGTGAAAAATGCGGTGCCCAAATGGCCATCAAGCGCGGGCCGAGGGGCCCATTCTTGGGCTGCTCAGCTTACCCAAAATGCCGGGGCACCAAGCAGATAACACCTCAAATCCGTGAGGAATTAGGTGACAAACTGCCGCCCGTACCGGTACGGGCTGCCGTGCCAGAAGTAGCGATTGATCAAAAATGCCCTAAATGTGAGGCCCCCATGAAGTTGCGATCTGGGGCAAAAGGCTTCTTCTTGGGCTGCACCAAATACCCAAAATGCCGTGGCGTTATGGAGCCACCCGAAGAACTGAAGGAGCAAATCAAAGCCGCCGAAGCTGCGGGAGGCACAGAGGCCTAATCACCCACTTAGCTTTAGCCTAAGCGCCAGCCGGGCACCCTTGTGGTGTCCGGTTTTTTTTCACCCTGTAGTTTGCGTGTTTTTGCTGGCATTTTCCTTTTCCAACGACATTCCCTGAAGCAATCCCCTTTCTCCAGACGAATAAAATGTCAAGCAAGGCAAGGTTTGCCGAATAGGCCGAACCTGCCGGTTCTAACAGGAGCTTCCATGCGGTGCCGCAACCACCGCTTGGGGTTCCTGGGTGGGCTCGGTGCTGTTGCCCTTGGTATTTCCGGGTGTTTGGCTTTACCCACACTCCCTGACCAAGGTCCGCCCCCCGAGTTGATTGCCCAGGAAGTGCCTCAAGCCAATAAGCGTCTAGTTCATGTCGTTTTCTTGGGCGGTATCGACCCAATTGCCGCACATGAGTTCAAGTCGCTCTTCATCGCCACTAGGCAGTCGGGTTATACCCGGTCCTACCATGGTGAATTTTGGACAGGATTCGATCGCACCTGGGTGCGCCAAGAATTATTCCGCCAATTGGAATCCAACCAAAACCAGCCCCAATGCGTTGTCATCATCAGCCAAGATCATGCTTGGCAGGCAGGCCGGGACTTGGCCGAATCCCTTGCCATCGCGGGCTTCGGCCCGGATTTGATCATCGAGGTTGACCCACCAACTGCTGCCAAGCGAGCTGGAAATGCCGGCTTAGCTAGCCAACTTATCCAGTTGGTTCCCGATGGTATTTTAGGGCACCATAGCCACGAAATTGTCACCGATACCGCCGTTCCAGTTCCGGGCACCAAAAGCTGGGCCTTGCCAATGCACATGGCCACCCGCGAATTGGTTCAGGAAAATCTTGCCCGGTTAGGCAACTCTTTTGAAGTGGCCGCAATCTCCCTGCATCCACCCCTACTAGACCCGGGCCCTGACACTCCCCGTGTGGTTCCCCCTGGAGCCCCCCCACTGGTACCTCTACCGGGCCCCGGTTGGGTACCGGGTTCCGGACCATGGCCAGGTCGTGGTGCCGGTCAGCCACCTGCTGGCAAGGTCCCGGTGCTGCCACCTCCCCGAGGTTTTCCTGAAAATGAAGGTTGGGACTTCCTCGCCCCTCGGTCACCGGCTTCGCCTAGGCCCACAGATTTGCCTATCATGCCGCGTAAGGTCACGCCGCCGCCACTATTGCCCGGCGAAATTCGGCCCGGTTTGGGCACCTGATTCAGCCGAAGTGGCCATGCTGATAAAGCTATAAGGGCTTTAGTTTTCTTGGAGAGCGATAACCTTTCCTCGAGTACCCGGTCTGGCATCAGGGCCAGGTGCTCGAGAAGGCCCTGATAAATGCCCACAAGGGCCGTGAACATGGCTGCCCCCGCAGGGGGTAAATGGCGCCTTAGCCGCCATGCCTGCTTGTAATACCCTCTTGCCCGGGCGACCTCAAAATCCAACAATTGGAAAAACTGCGGGGTTTTATCCCCCCGAGCTATCTCTACCTCTATCACCCCAAACCGCCGCAAATCCTCAAGGGGCAAATATAAACGACCCCGGCCAGAATCTTCTCTCAAGTCTCGCAAAATATTGGTCCACTGCAGCGCATGCCCGGTGGCAATCGCGGCTGGTCGGGCGCGCTCGCTGCGGCAACCCCAAATCGCAAGACAGCACAAACCCACAACCGAGGCGACTTTGTGGCAATACACCTCGGCCTCATGGGCGGTCTCGAAGCGGAGTGGTTGCAAGTCCATTGCCACTCCTTCAATAGCTTCCTCCAAGTGCGCCGGGTCAATACCGAAGGTCCGCACTGACCAAACCAGCGCTGGATGCAGCGGATGGCTTGGCTCCCCCTCGAGCGCCCGCCTCAACCCGTCAGTCCAAGCCGCAAGCGAATGTTTTGGATCCTCCCCTTCGGCCGGCTCATCTGCGATATCGTCCGTTACCCGCAAAAAGGCATAAAGTGCGCACATGGCCCGGTGCTGCCCTGTTGGCAAAAGTCCAAATGCCGGATAAAAATTACCCGCTTTTGTTTTGGCGACGTGCCGGCACCATGCGTGCGAGCCACTCAGGGAAAACTCGTCCAGTTTTCGGCTTGCAAGGGTTTGTTTTTTTGGGGAAAACCAATTCGCTAGGCCTGGTATACGGCCAAGGGTTCGCCCCAAAAGCTTCATTTTGCCAAATTTGCCCACCGTTGGCCGCCTCGCCAAGGTGTCTCCGCCCTGCGCCTCAATCGCATCAAGTATAGCGATACCGCCATCATGAAAAAGCCGCACTTGGGCAGCCAAAGGCCCTTTCAAATCAGCCAACAACGGTTCCCCCTGGCAGAATAAATCGCGGGTTTTCTGGCACAGATGAAGCACAAGCTTTTTGGTTTTTTCTGTCGCTTGTGGCAGGTCGAGATCTGCCTCCGTCACTCCAAAGCGTGCCCTTAAATCTGCGGGGAGATAAATACGCCCTATCTTCCGATCATTGCCAATATCTTGCCAAAAATTCGCCAGTTGCAGCGCCGAACAGATTGAGTCCGACCACTTGTCCCGTTGCGGGTTTGCCGCCCCAAAAACACGCAACACCAAACGCCCCACCGGATTGGCCGAACCTTCACAATAGTCCAGCAACTCGTCCAAACTTGGATGATCATGGACCACCTTGTCACGGTCAAACGCGTCAATCAAATGGTGAAATGGTTCCAGCGGCAACCCAAGGGCAAACACACTGGCTTTCAGCGCCACAAACACCGGATGCCGTGGCCGACTGCCTGGCTGGTTCAATTCCTCAATTTGGCCCCGCCACCAAACCAGCAATCGTTTCGATTCCCCAGCATCCATGACTTCGTCGGCCAAATTGTCAGCCCAGCGTGAAAATGCGTAAATTGCCCGCATATGGTGGCGCGCCTGTCCCCGTACCCAAAAGGTGAGGACCGAGAAATTCTCGTAATGATGTTGCGCCAAGTCCTGGCAATAGGCCCGGGCTCGGGCCAATCCACCTTCAAAAGCGGGACTATTCGGCCCAAATCGGGCCAGATCGCGCTGGAACCAGCATTCAGCGCCTTTGCCCCCCGCCATCGCTTGTCAGTCTCCCGGGTTCACTGCCTGTCACTGCCGGCGTATCGTCGGCACTTGAGCTTAGACTATTCTTGTCACTCGGTCACTCTGAAACTGCAATGCCCAAGGCTCCTCCAGAACCGTGTTAAAAAGGCTTCAACATGCAAACACTAATCCCCCAAACCATTTATTTAAATAGGTTTGTGTCTATTGGTCTGGTGCTAAGTTGCTTGGTTTTGCCTTTCCATTTCACCCGAGCTGAACCCCCCGTCAAACCAATCGAGGCTAAATCCGCATGGGCAATCAAACGGGGGGCTGCACCTGATTGGGCCCCCCTGCCTGAAATTAACTTGGGTGCGGGCAAAGTCCCTACCGAATGGCTCGAGGAACACGGCGCCATCTTCCTTCACAATGCCACGCGCCTTCGTTTGGCCACCGATGGGTCCATCACCATCAACAGCACCCAAATCATTCGTCTGTTGGGCAGAAAGGCCATTGCGACTTTGGGAGACCACAAGGATATTCTTTTCGACCCTTCGTATCAAAGCTGCACCCTTAACAACGCTTTTGTGGTTGCCCCTGATGGCCAACGCCGCGAACTTGAGGCCCGTCATTGCCAAGTACGCGACATGTCGACCGACTATTCTGTTTATCAAAACGAAAAACAGGCCATTCTGTCGTTCCCTGGCCTCCAGGTGGGCGACACCCTGGTGGTCCAATGGACCACCTCCGGTAAAAATCCTGAATATAAAGGTGAATGCTTCGGCCGCTTTTCGCTTGGCATGGTGGGCTATCCCACCTTGGAAGAAGTGGTTCAGTTGGGAGCACCTTCAGGCAAACCATTCAAGGCGCGCGCCAAGGGAATTCAGGTTGAGCCAAAACGCCAGTCTATGGATGGAACCGATTGGATCACATGGCAGCCCGGCAAACTCCAACCCCTCGAGGTGGAGGATGCGCAATCTGCAGACCTCAGGGAGTTGGAACCCGAAGTCAGCTTTTCCACCTTCAAGGATTGGGCCGCTGTTGGCGCCTGGCAAAACAGCCTCAGGCCCGACCTGTGGACTGTGACCCCTACTATCTCCGCCTTGGTTGACCAAATTTTGGGCCAAGGAGGCAATTCCCTTCCCTCAAAAGCCAAGGCTGCACTTTTGTCCCATTGGGTAAAACGCAATATTCGTTATCTTTCCATGGGGGTTGGCCACAATTTTACCCCACACGGCCCGACGGATGTTTTGGCAAACCGTCATGGCGACTGCAAAGACACTGCCCAACTTCTAGCCCTTATGCTCAACCATGCCGGCATTTCTGCGGATTTGGCTTCCTTGGGAGTGAAAGGAGACGGGCAGGTAGACGAATCCATTCCCTCGCCATGGGCAACACACGCCTTGGTGATGGCAACCATCCCGGAAAAAACCGGAGACCAAATTGTCCAAAAAACTTGGTGGATTGACACCACTGAGGATCTCAGCGGTTGGGACCAGCTCAACGAAATGGACCAAAACCGGATTTGCTATTTGGTGGGCCCGAAGGGTGATTGCCGGCTGATCCGGTCCCCAATTGCCAAGCCAAATGATTGCACTTGGACTGCCAGCAACAAATTGCTGATCCGGGCTGATGGCAGTGCGATGCTCACTCGATCTATCACCGCCAAGGGCGAGGCTGCGGTTGCATATCGAGACGCTTTTCTGGAAGAACCGCCCGCAAGAAGAAAGCGATATATCGAAGATCAGATTCAGGATATGGCCAGCCAGGTTGAGGTGAAATCATTCACCTTAGACCCCTCAAGCCTTAAGGATTTTGACGGCCCTTTGAAATTTGAATGCGTAATCGAATTGAAAGGCCTGTACACCCCTCCCGAAAGCCCGGAGGAAATGGTTGCAATACCCCTAACCGATCATTTGGGTTGGGATTCTTGGCTTGGTAGAAAAATCCGTTTTCCTTCCGGCGAAAAACCATTCAGCCAAGGCCAGCCATTCCAGGTGGATAGCAGTTTTGAGGTGATTGCCGAAAAAGGTGTCCAAATAAATGAACTGCCCGAGGAATCCAAACTTGTCACCGCCTGGGGAAGCCTTTCCAGGACGGTGAGGTCGGAAGCCTCGGGTCAGAAGTTCATGCTGCGATTCCGGGCAACCAGGCTGCCCGCTGAAATTCAGGGGCAGGATCGCAGCCAGTATCTTGAGTTTTTAGATTCGGCACGGGACTTGTGGCAGGCGGTTCTGCCAATCCAAGTCCTCAAGCCTGTTCGCCCCTGACCAGCCGGGGCTTACCACGCATTAACGCCGCGTGGTTGGGGCGGCAGGAGCTTCTTCTTCAGGTTTCCCCGGAAGCAGTTCTTGCCGGTAGATTGCCACATCTCGTGGAGCTTCGATTCCCAGACGGATCTTGCCACGGTCAATGTCAACCACCGTAATACAAATCTGGTCGCCGATGAAGATTTTCTCTCCCAATTTTCGGCTCAGGACCAGCATGTCGCCACCCTCCCTGATGCGATGCCGTCTCGAGGTGCAGGTCTGCGGGAAACATACGCCCCTTGGCGGCAGCGGAAGGGGAATCGGGCAGATATTTATAACTTCATCACACCCGGCCCCCATCACAACCGCTACACCCCCTAAAGCGGGCCCAACCTTCAAACAGACAGGTGGCGCCAAGGCTCCGGGCATGGTTGAATCGAGCCATGGATCTCACTTTTTTAATGGGAGAAGGCATGTCCAGCAGCAAAAAGCTCATTGCAGGGTGTTTCGCTTTTGTTTTTCTAGCCATGGCTACCGGCTTTCTGCCTGGGCAGGATGCCAAGCCCGCCAATCCCAAGCCATTGGATCCTTTCCAAGGTTCATGGCAACTGGAAAAGGTTGAAGCCGATGGCAACCAGCTTCCACCCGATTTGTTTGGTGCCGCTAATCTCGAAATCAAGGGAAACGAATACACCCTGACAAAAACCTCGGGCAACAAGGTTGCTGTAAAAGGTAAATTGGCGACTTCCGATGAAAAAACCCTTGCCAAGGACCCCAAAGGCCCAGACCTTATAGCCATCGACATCACCCCAGAAGCCGACGGCAAACCACTCGACCCACAAAAGGGCATTTTTGCGTTGGTTAGTGGAAAGCTTCACCTTTGCTCAGGTCCTCCCGGAGCTGCGAGACCAAATTCGCTATCCACACAGGGCCGCGAGGCCGTCACCTTGATGGTTTTCAACAGGAAAAAACCATGAACCCGGCCCTTTTGCCCCTTGCCTGTGCCCTTTTACCACTTCTTTTTTACCAGCCGGCCGAAAGCCCACGCCCTTACGCCAAAAGGGCGGTAGTTTGTGTTTCCAGGCCGGCAAGCGAAGTGGGAATTCAAATCCTTGGCAAAGGCGGCAACGCTGTCGATGCAGCCATTGCCACAGCTTTTGCATTGGCAGTTACCCACCCACAGGCTGGCAATATCGCGGGGGGTGGATTCATGGTGGTGGCACCACCTGGCACCGGGCAAGATTTTCCGGATGCCAAGGTGATTGATTTCCGCGAAACGGCCCCCGCCAAAGCTGCAGAAAAAATGTTCCAGCCTGGGGACAGTGTTCGCACCACCAAAGCCGTAGGTGTACCGGGCAGCGTGGCTGGTATGGAACTGGCACACAAGAAGTGGGGAAAGCTCCCCTGGGCCCAATTGGTGGAGCCAGCTTGGAACATGGCCAAAAATGGCTTTCCAATTGAAAAATCGCTGGCAATCTCCCTGAACAATGTCCTTCCAGAAACCGCCAAGTCTCATGGCGAATTCCACCGGGTTTTCAGCAAACCTGGAGGAGGCGTTTGGAAGGCTAGCGACGAACTCAAGCTCCCTGAATTGGCAATGGCACTCGAGGCCATACGCGACAAAGGTGCCACAGGTTTTTACAAAGGCCCGGTTGCTGACCTTTTGGTCGAAGAAATGAAACGCACTGGAGGCCTGATCACCCACGAGGACCTGGCCAATTACAAAGCCGAAATTCGTTCACCCATTCGGATCAAATTCCGCGGTTATGACATCTTCGCAGCACCGCCCCCAAGCTCAGGCGGTGTGTGTCTGGCACTAATTTTGGGGATGCTTGAAACCCGACCTGCCAGACAGGGTAACCGTATGGGGCCTGAAAACATCCACTTCCTTGCCGAGGTGATGAAACGCGCCTACCGCGAGCGCGCCCGCTGGTTGGGTGACCCTGCGTTCAGCACAATGCCCCAAGAATTGCTCAACCCGGCATTTGCCGCCAAACTCGCCGCAGGCATCCAAATGGAAAAGGCCACACCCAGCGAAAGGCTGGCCGGGGATATCCAGCTTGCGTCGGAGGGTGACAGCACAACCCACATCTCCGTTCTCGATGGGGACGGCTTCGCTGTCAGTATGACTACAACCTTGGAAGAAATTTATGGCTCGAGAGTCGTGGTACCCGGCGGCGGATTCATCCTCAACAACGAAATGGGAGACTTCAACTGGGTGCCGGGCCAAACCAACCGCAGTGGCAGAATCGGCACACCACCCAATCTGATCGCGCCAGGCAAGCGCATGCTTAGTTCACAATGCCCTGTGGTTGTGGTCAAGGATGGCAAAGTAAGAGTGGTGACTGGCAGTCCAGGCGGCAGAACGATACCCAACACGGTCGCGCAAGTCCTTTGGAACCTGCTGGAATGGGACTTGCCAC